>JAYUBZ010000317.1:0-2736 GCA_043740595.1 Gammaproteobacteria bacterium | reverse complement strand
ACAAACCGGAACCATTAATCTCCCCCGCCGCCGCTTCGTGCAGGGAATCACCGCCGGCGGCGTGCTCGCCGGTCTGGGATCCCTGCCGGTTACCGCCTTCGCCCTGGACCCTGTCGCGCCGCGCCGCGAGTTGTCCGGCACCGAGTTCGACCTGGTGGTGGATGAATTACCCGTCAACTTTACCGGGCGCAGGCGCACGGCGATCGCGATCAACGGTCAGGTGCCAGCGCCCTTGTTGCGCTGGCACGAGGGCGATACCGTCACCCTGCGGGTCACCAACCGCCTCAAGACACCCACCTCCATCCACTGGCATGGCATCATCCTGCCCAACGCCATGGACGGTGTACCGGGACTCACCTTCAATGGCATCGCGCCGGGCACCACGTTTACCTATCGCTTCCCCGTTCAACAGAGCGGTACCTATTGGTACCACAGCCACTCGGCCTTTCAGGAACAAACGGGGCACTACGGGCCCATCGTCATCGAACCGCGCAAGCCCAACCCTTACCCCAGCGACCGAGACTACGTCGTTGTGTTGTCAGACTGGAGCGACGAAAGCCCCGAGCACGTGTTCGGCAATCTCAAGAAAATGGATGGCTACTACAACTATGCCCAGCCAACGGCGGTGGATTTTGTGCAGCAGGTAAAAAAGGAAGGCTTTCTCAGCGCCCTGGGCTTCCGCGCCATGTGGGACGAGATGCGCATGAGTCCGCGGGACTTAGCGGACGTGTCCGCGGACACTTACACCTATCTAATGAACGGCGCCACCCCGGCGGGCAACTGGACCGGGCTGTTCCGGCGCGGCGAGCGCGTGCGCCTGCGTTTCATCAACTCTGCTGCCATGAGTTACTTCGATGTGCGCATCCCCGGTCTCAACATGACCGTGGTCGCCGCCGACGGCCAGGACGTGCACCCGGTGGACGTGGAGGAATTCCGCATCGGCGTGGCGGAGACCTATGACGTGATCGTCACGCCTCGGGACGACGCGGCCTACACGATTTTTGCCCAATCCGCAGACCGCTCGGGCTATGCCCGCGGCACCCTCGCGCCCCGGGAAGGACTGGCGGCGGCGATACCCGCCCTCGACCCGGTGCCGACGCTGAGCATGGCCGACATGGGCATGTCCCACGACATGGGCTCCATGCCCGGCATGAAGATGGATCACTCCGGCCACGACATGGGCTCCATGCCCGGCATGAAGATGGATGACAGTCCATCCCCCACCAGCCCCGAGGGCGGCATGATGACGGTTAAAAACCACCCCGCCACCGAGCATGGGCCTGGGGTGTATATGCCTGCAGAGGCAGTCTCCACCCGCCTGGACGACCCCGGCGTTGGCTTGCGCGACAATGGCCGTCGCGTCCTCACCTATGCCGATCTGCACGGCCTGCAGGGCTGGATCGACCCACGGGAACCCGGGCGCACCATTGAGATACATCTTACGGGCAACATGGAACGCTACATGTGGTCCTTCGACGGCGTTAAGTTCTCCGATGCGGAACCCGTGCGTCTCCAGGCCGGCGAATTGGTGCGCATCACGCTCATCAACGACACCATGATGGAACACCCCATCCATTTGCATGGCCTATGGAGCGAGCTGGAAAGTCCCGACGGCAAATTCCAGGCGCGCAAACATACGATCAGCGTCAAGCCGGGGCACGCCGTCAGCTATCGCGTGCTGGCCGATGCCAAGGGCCGCTGGGCCTACCACTGCCATCTGCTGTACCACATGGAAGCAGGCATGTTCCGCGAGGTGAACGTCGCATGAAAACCATCCATGACAGCAAGACATCACAGCGCTTGAAGACGCTCCTGGTCCTGACCGCCGCGACGGGGGCTGTCTATCTGCCTCTGGCGGCACAGGCACAGGAGGACACACCGATGGAACTGCACGCCATGCACAAACATGGAGAAACGCTGCTCACCAAACTCATGCTCGATCGCTTTGAGTTGCGCGACAGCAAACCGGACCGCACCCCCTACTGGGATGCCCAGGCCTGGATCGGTGGCGATATTCAGAAACTGTGGTTCAAGACCGAAGGCGAGGCACGTCGGCGTAAAGTCCGGGAGGCGGACATCGAGGCGTTCTACAGCCGGGCCGTCGCGCCCTACTGGGATGTCCAGACAGGGGTGCGCCATGACCTGCAGGTCAACGGCCTGCCGTCCCGCGACTGGCTCGCCATCGGCGTGAAGGGGCTCGCGCCGTACCTGTTCGACATCGATGCCACCGCTTATGTCGGCGACACGGGGCGCAGCGCCGCCCGGGTGAAGGCGGAGTACAACCTGCTCTTGACCCAGCGCCTGGTCCTCATGCCGGAGTTTGAGGCCAACCTCTACGGCAAAAAGGATCCCGGGCGTGAACTCGGCGCGGGGCTGGCTAGCCTCGAACTCAGCCTGCGTTTGCGTTATGACATCCGGCGTACCTTCTCACCCTACATCGGCGTCGTATGGACGCGGCTGTACGGCGACACGGCCAACTACGCGCTGCAAAACGGCGCGACGGCGCATGGCGCGGAATTTGTCGCGGGGGTGCGTACCTGGTGGTAGGGGTGGCCTTGCGCAGAGTCCCGCCGTAGCGGCACGAGCACGCTGATAGCGATTAGTGCGCTAGGGAACCTCTGAACAAGTTGTCATTTTGAGCGCAGCGAGAAATCTGACATTGAGATAGTTCAGCGTCATCATGCTGTTACTGGATTTCTCCCTTCGGTCGAAATGACAGTGGGGACATAATCAGAG
>JAYUBZ010000316.1:0-5061 GCA_043740595.1 Gammaproteobacteria bacterium | reverse complement strand
CACATTTTCCTTGCCCACCTGCAGCACCTCCTGCCCCGGCCCGTGGCCACGCACCTCGGCGGAGGGCGAATAGGCGCGCAGGTATTCGCAGGGGAAATTGAAATGGCTGCCGTCATCGAAGGCCATTTCCAGGAGGCGTGACTTCTGGTGTAGTTTGATATCCGTGGGTCTGGCTGTATTCTTTCGCATAGTCGCCTGCTCGTTTGATGTGCCCTTAGTTAAGTCTTGGGGGTGGAAACCGCCGCCGGCCAGGCCAGGCGGTTCAGGAACCGGGGAATTATACCGATTTTCCAACCACATGCCCGTCCGGTAACCAATTTGTCATATATATGGTATGAAATGACACCCCAACATGACGTCATGATGACCGCCAAAAACCCGGGAACCCCATGCCAGGCAAAATCCTTATAGTAGAAGACGAACAAGCCATCCGCGAAATGGTCAGTCTCGCCCTGCGCAACGCCGGCTACGAATGCCTGGAGGCGGAGGATACCCTGCAGGCCCAGGCGGCCATCATTAACCACACCCCCGACCTGGTGTTGCTGGATTGGATGCTGCCGGGGGTCAGCGGCGTCGATTACGCGCGCCAACTGCGGCGCGAGAAACTCACCCAGCACCTGCCCGTGATCATGCTCACGGCGCGCACCGAGGAGCACGACAAGATCAAAGGGCTGGAAACCGGCGTCGACGACTACATCACCAAACCCTTTTCCACGCGCGAGCTGCTGGCGCGCATCAAAGCGCTGCTGCGCCGCAGCGCGCCGCAAACCGTCGATACCCGCGTCGAGATCAGCGGCCTGCAGCTCGACCCGATTACCCATCGGGTGCAGGCCAACGGGCGCAAGATCGACCTGGGGCCCATGGAGTTCAAGTTGCTGCACTTCTTCATGACCCACATGGAGCGGGTACACAGCCGCGAACGCATACTCGACAGCGTGTGGGGCGGCAACGTCTACGTCGAAGAGCGCACCGTGGACGTGCATATCCGCCGCCTGCGCAAGGCCCTGACCCTCACCGGGCATGACGCGCTGATACAGACGGTGCGCGGTTCCGGTTACCGCCTGTCCACCCAGGCTTAGGGACATGCCCTACAGCTGGCGACAAGACGTGTGGTTTCTCGTCGGCTTGATACTGCTGGCGCTGCTGCTCGGCGCCATACTCGGACACCCTTACAAGGCGGTCATCATCGCGATGGCCCTGTATCTCGCGCCCAACCTGCGTCATCTGCTGCAGCTGCACCGCTGGCTCGAAACGCAGCGGCGCGAGGACATCCCCGAGGCCAGCGGCATGTGGGGCGACGTCTTCGACCGCATCCGCACCCTCACCAAGGAGTCCAAACAGCGCGAGGACCAGCTCACCGATATGCTGGCGCGCTTCCAAAGCGCCAGCGCCGCCACCCCGGACGCCATGATCATCCTCACCGAGGACGACGAGATCGAATGGGCCAACCCGGCCGCCGATTATCTGTTCGGCATCGCCTACCCACGAGACTACGGCCTGCGCATGCTCAACCTGGTGCGCAGCCCGGATTTCACCACCTACCTGCACAAGGGTGACTACACCGAGATTATCGACATGACCTCGCCGCGGGACTCAGAAAAGACCCTGTCGGTACAATTCATCCCCTTCGGCAGCAGCCAGAAGCTCATGATCGGCCGCGACGTGACCCGGCTGGTCAATCTAGAAAAAATGCGCCGCGACTTCGTCGCCAATATCTCGCACGAACTGCGCACGCCGTTGACCGTGGTCACCGGCTACATCGAAACCCTGCAAGACATCAGGAACCTTGACGAAAAGGAGCTGAAAAAATACCTTGTCACCATGCACGACCAGGCGGTGCGCATGCAGCGTCTGGTGGAAGATCTCCTGACCCTGTCAAAACTCGAAACCGCGCCGCCCCTGCGCCACGAAACCGCGGTGGACATCGCGGCAATGCTGGCGGGACTGAAGGAAACCGCGGAACACCTCAGCGGCGAGCGCCAGCACCGCATCACCCTGGAGACTGCCCCCGGCCTGCAGTTGCTGGGCAACGAAGACGAACTGCGCAGCGCCCTGTCCAACCTGATCAACAATGCGGTGCGCTATACCCCGGCGCAGGCATCGATACGCCTGGTGTGGCAACCTAGCGCTGACGGCGCGCGTTTCGCCGTCATCGACTCGGGTGAGGGCATAGCGCCGCAACACCTTCCGCATCTCACCGAGCGTTTCTACCGTATCGATAGCGCGCGTTCACGCGCCACCGGCGGCACCGGCCTCGGCCTGTCGATCGTGAAACATATCCTACTGCGGCATAACGCCCGCTTGCTCATCGAAAGCGAGCTCGGCGTGGGCAGCACCTTCAGTTGCCTGTTTCCAGCGGCACGGGTACGGCTGAGCGGCGCGGCGCCGGTGTTGCGGGTGGTATCCGGCAACGGTGCCGGCAGGCGCCCGCCGCCCGCGCCTTAAAAGTAATCACTCGCAGCCTTCACTAACCTGTCACGTCGCACACCGGGCATGCAGCCCAGCCTGAGCCCCGCGCCGTGGCTTGTCTCGCACCGCGGACAGGCTATACCGCATGCGCAACAAGACGCCCCGCCCGTGGCCGACCCTCACGACATCGATCGCCTCAGGACCACCCCCGACCTGCACGCGGCCTGTCATCTGTTCGTCACATTTCTGTCACTAAACAGACATAGACACTCCCGATAATGGTCGCGCCTGAGGACGTCGCCTGCAGGTGAACGTCGGACGTGGTTACCGACCTATTCATTTTAAAACCTAAGATAAGAGGGGTACACAATGAAACAAAAGGCAATCGTGCTGGCACTTGGTGGCCTGCTGGCCGCGTCAACTGCCCATGCCGACATCGATTTGATGGGCAAAGAAGTCCAGATGTACGGCAAGCTGCATGCCTCCATGGATTATTACGATCGCGGCACGGCCACCGCCACGGTCGCCGATCCGAAAGGCGTTGAAATCACCAGCAATTCCTCACGTCTGGGCTTCAAGGGCGTGAAGGAACTGAACAGCTCTCTCTCCGCCGTGTGGAAGTTCGAATCCGAGGTCGACGTGAGCGGCGAGACCGGCTCCGCGCTGTCGGCGCGTGATCGCTATGTGGGCCTGGCGGGTTCCTGGGGAAGCTTCACACTCGGTGTGCATGACACGCCGTTCAAGGAAGTCGGGGCCGACTACACGGCATTCGGCGACACCATCGGCGATCGTCGCGGCATCCTTGGCCAGACCTCGACCAACGACAACCAGTTCAACCAGCGCGCCAAGAGCATGGCCATGTACGAAATCAAGGCCGGCGGCTTCAACGGCAAGCTCATGTACTCACCGGACTTCGAAGGCAAAATCAATCCGGACAGCGGCGGCAACACGGCCGCAACGGCGCATGGCGACTCCCTCGTCGATCTTGGCCTGAGCTACAAGATTGGCGATGTGGATGTCGCTGCCGCGTATGAGAAACAAAACAATATCGACGGCACCGCGCACAAAAATGCCAGTGGCTATAACGCCGGCGTGAAATACAAGATCGGCGCATTCAAGCTGGGCGGCGTGTTTGAGGCACTGCGGAATGACGGCTACGGCGCGAGCATCGAGCGCAACGCCTACGGTGTGAACGCCGCCTATAAACTGTCGGACATCACCCTGACCGGCCAGTACCTGAAGGCGAACGCCTCGGGCGTGCCCGCCGCCAACGACGGCGCAAGCGAATACACCCTCGGCGCATCCTACGACATCACCAAGGCCGCGCAGATCTACGTCGCCTACGCCTCCCTCAAGAATGACGCCGGTGCCTCCTATTCCCTGGCACGCTCGGGTCATGGCCAGCAGTTCGATCCGACCAAGGCCGGCGAAACGGTCAAGGCCCTGTCCCTGGGCATGGCTTACAGCTTCTGATGTTGTAGTAGATGTAATGGGCGGTAACCGCCGCCCGGCTCCTGATGAGAAATTACAGCCCTCCCGCGCGGAGGGCTTTTTTTTGCAGTCCAGGACGCGAATAACGCAACGCGAACGTCGTCGCGACCCGCGCCGGCAGCTGATCAATGCGGCATCGGCATACGTCGCGCTTTTCTCCGGCTGCGGTAACCCGCCTGAATATATATGCTTGACCATATATATGGATAGGCATATATTGCGCGCATGCTAACCCAGCCCATCGACCTGTTTCGCCTCCTGGGCGATGAAACCCGCCTGCGCTGTCTGGCGCTGTTGGCCACCCACGGCGAGCTATGCGTGTGTGAACTCACCCACGTCCTCGGCGTTTCCCAACCCAAGATCTCGCGCCACCTGGCCACCCTGCGGGAGTCGGGCCTGGTGAGCGATCGGCGTCTCGGGGTCTGGGTTTATTACCGCCTGCAGACAGACATGACCCGTTGGGTACGGCGTATTCTGGAGGAGGCCGTGGCCAGCTCCCGCACGCTGCCGCCCTATCGGCACGATCGCGCGGCACTCAAGGGTATCGCCCGCCGACGCAACCCCCACAGCGCACGGCAAACCGACTGTGCCTGATAGCCATCGACGCGAGCGATCCAACCACTAATGCGTACACCCCCGAGGCGTGCCTCTTGAATCCCATAAACTCTCCGAGTACCCCGCCCGACACCGGTGCGCGCACCGACAGCCTGGCGGAAACGCTCAACCGCGACTGTCAATGCATCAGCATCGATCCGCAGGTGTTGCAACAGGAACTGGCGTCGTCCATCGCGGATGCCGGATTTTATCGGGCGATCACCACGGACCGCCCGCATCTTTTTTCATCGTCGGCGGTGTTCGTATCGCGCCAGCACACCCGCCGCATGACCGACATTATCAAAGCCGTCGAGAGCGTGGTGGCGCTACCGGCCTACCGCGAACATGTCCTCGGCTGGGCGCCGGCCATCGCCGCCTTCGATCCGGGCACGCTGGGGGTGTTTCTCGGTTATGACTTTCATCTGGGCCCGGACGGGCCGCAGCTCATCGAAATCAACACCAACGCCGGCGGCGCACTGCTCAACACCCTCCTGGCCCGCGCCCAGCGGGCCTGCTGCCAGGCCATGGAAGTCAGAATGGTCGGACCGGTGGATCTGGATGACGTGG
>JAYUBZ010000315.1:0-3159 GCA_043740595.1 Gammaproteobacteria bacterium | reverse complement strand
TGTCATTTCGAGCGCAGCGAGAAATCTGGCATTGAGATGGTTCAGCGTCATCATGCTGTTACTGGATTTCTCCCTTCGGTCGAAATGACAGTGGGGACTAAATCAGAGCTCCCCTAACTCAATCAATAAGACAAGGAACGACTTAATGACAAGGCACGACAGCTGCAAGTATCTGGAAGAAGTGGTGGGCATCGCCGCGGACGCCGGCCGGCGCATCCTCGAGGTGTATGAACGCAGCTATGACGTGAGTCACAAGCAGGATGGCTCGCCACTCACCGAGGCCGACAGTCTGGCACATACACTGATCGTCCAGCGCCTCGCCGGCATGACGCCGGACATTCCTATTCTGTCCGAGGAGTCGGCCGCCGTGGACTACGCGGAACGCTCACTCTGGCATACCTTCTGGCTGGTGGATCCCCTGGATGGCACCAAGGAGTTCATCAATCACAACGGCGAATTTACCGTCAACATCGCCCTGATCGTCGAAGGGCGGCCGCAGCTGGGCGTGGTGTATGTGCCGGTGACGGACACGACCTATCTCGCCTGTGCCGGTCTCGGCGCGTTCAAGCAGGTCGCCGGTCAGCGTCACGTCATCCACGCATCCCGTTATGCCGGCGGCAAGGCCACGGTGGTGGCGAGTCGCTCCCATCGTGGCGACAAGCTGGAGGATTTTCTGACGCGGCTCAAGGCGCGCGAAGGTGGGTATGAAACCGCCAGCATGGGCAGCTCGCTCAAGCTGTGTCTGGTGGCGGAGAGCAAGGCCGATGTCTATCCACGTCTCGGCCCCACCTCCGAATGGGATACCGCCGCCGCTCAGTGTGTGGTGGAGGTGGCCGGTGGTCGCGTGACGGACCTGCGCGGCAAACCCCTCGTCTACAACAAACCCTCCGTACTCAACCCGTGGTTTCTGGTGAGCGGCGCTGGTGGTTATGATTGGTCCGGTTATGTCGAGGGTTTGGAGTAGCCGTCCGATCTCCATGCCGCCACACTCGCCCATGCATAAAACCGACCTGCACCTGGCCATAGACCAGGGCGGTCACGCCAGTCGCGCCCTGGTCTTCGATGGCGCGGGGTCCCTCGTGGCCCAGGCCATGCGCCCCGTTGCCGCCACGCATCCGCAGCCGGAGTGGGTGGAGCAGGATCCGGAAGCGGTGGTGTCTTCGGTGCTGGACGCGGTGGGCGAAGTCCTTGAGCACCTGGGCGCGCGCGCCGCCGCGGTGGTGAACGCCGGGCTCGCCACCCAGCGTTCCAGTATTGTTTGCTGGGACCGGCGCGATGGCGCACCCCTGTCGCCGGTCATCAGTTGGCAGGACCGGCGCATGCATGCCTGGTTGCAGCGGTTTTCCCCGCAGGCGGAGGCGATACGCCAGGCCACCGGCCTCTATCTGTCCGCCCACTACGGCGCGAGCAAGCTGCGCTGGTGTCTGGATAACTTACCCGCCGTGCGCATTGCACAACGCGACGGTTATCTGGCCTGCGGGCCGCTGGCGGCGTTTCTGGTTTTTCGACTCACGCGGGAACGTGCCCTGCTGGTGGATCCGGCGAACGCCGCGCGCACCCTGCTGTGGAATTTACACAGCCTTAACTGGGACCCTTGGCTGCTCGATCTGTTCGGCATACCCGCCGACGTGCTGCCGGCCTGTGTCCCGACGCGCCACGCCTACGGTGAGTTGCAACTACCGGCGCACGCCATCCCATTGCAGATCGTCACCGGCGATCAATCGGCGGCCATGTTTTCCGATGGACAGCCACACGCCGATGTCGCCTACATCAACGTCGGCACCGGCGCGTTTGTACAGCGCACCTCAGGGCATAATCCCGGGCATACGCGGCGGTTGTTGTCCGGCGTGGTGTTGCAGGATGACAGTGAGCTGACCTATGTGCTGGAGGGCACGGTGAACGGCGCCGGCAGCGCCCTGGCCTGGTGGCGGGAACAGGCGGGCCTGCCGGATATCGAGCAGCAGATGCCGCAATGGCTGCAGCGCGCCGAGGAGCCGCCGCTGTTTATCAACGGCGTCTCGGGTGTCGGTTCGCCCTACTGGGCGCCGCAGGTGGAGTCGCATTTCATCGGGTCGGGGGAGCCGTGGCAACAGGCGGTGGCGGTTATCGAAAGCATCGTGTTTTTGCTGCAGGCCAACATCGAGGAATTCGGGCAGCTGACTTCACCCTTCGAATCCCTGCGTGTCAGCGGCGGCCTCACCGCCTATGACGGTTTGTGCCGTCGACTTGCAGACCTGAGCGGTCTGCCCGTGTATCGCCCGCAGGTTGTCGAGGCCACGGCCCGGGGCACCGCCTGGCTGCTGGCCGGCAATCCGGCAAGCTGGCCCGAGGCGGAGTTGGGTGTGTGGTTCAAGCCGGCGGGCAACGCCGCTTTGCGCACGCGCTATCAGCGCTGGAGGCAGGCCATGGAGCAGGCCGTGTCCCGCTAGTGTCCTGAGTCAGGGTTCGTCCAACTATTTTCCCGGGTGGTAGGGTGAGGCGGAGTTTTCGTGAACACACTAACGTGCAGTGCCCTGCCTAAGAGCCATTATAACGTGTGTTCACGTCGCCGAACGGGTGCAACGGGTTGTGTTGCACCCTGGGCTGCAAGTCCCACGCACCCTGCATCGTGATGGCTTTTTCGAAGTTACCTTGTATGCGAATGTCTGATTCAGGACACTCGGCAACCTTGGCAATCGGTCAGTGAAACGTGCCAGGCAAAACATCCTTCAAGCGCTTGCCCGGATAGAGGTTATCCGGTATGACAATCAGAGGTTCGGGAAGATGGATGCCATTTCCCTGGAGAAAATCCACGCCCAGATTTCTCAACACCTCGCTGGTCGCCGCGTTTTCCACCCACTCGGCGACGGTCTGGATTCCCAGGATGTGTCCTATGCGGTTGATGGCGTCGACCATGGCGTAGTCGGCAGGGTCGCGCAGTATGCCCGCGACAAATGAGCCGTCGATCTTGAGGTAATCCACCGGCAGGGCCTTGAGGTAACCGAAGGATGACATGCCGCTGCCGAAGTCGTCGAGGGCGAAGCGGCAGCCGATGCGTTTCATCTCCTGGATAAAATAGGACGCCCTTTTCAGGTTGATGATGGCGGCGGTTTCGGTGATCTCGAAACACAGGATATCCGGCGCAATGCCGTGGTGCTGCATCTGTTCCTGAACAGATGC
>JAYUBZ010000314.1:0-2640 GCA_043740595.1 Gammaproteobacteria bacterium | reverse complement strand
GACACATTGTATTCACCGCGCAGATTGCGGATGCCGTTGATGAATTTCTGCACCCAGTCCATTTCGGCGATGGCGGTGTGGTCGATGCGGGCGCTATCCGTTTGTGGATAGGGTTGCAGCATGATGCTCGGCCCGGCCTTGGCGGCCAATGGCGCTATGCGTTGCCAGATCTCTTCCGTGATGAAGGGCATGATGGGGTGCAACAGGCACAGGCTTTGCTCCAGTACCTGTACCAGTGTGTAACGCGTGCCGCGCAGGTGCGCGGCACTGCTGGCCTCCGCCGCCAGCTGACGTTTGGACAACTCCAGATACCAGCTGCAGTATTCGTCCCACACAAAACGGTAGATCGCCTGGGCCGCCAGATCGAAACGATAGCCGGCGAAGGCGCTCTCAACCTCGGCGGCGACCTGCTGCAGACGCGATTGCAGCCAGCGGTCGGCCATGGTGAAGTGCACCTCACCGCCGTGCTGGCCGCAGTCGCGGCCTTCGGTGTTCATCAGCACATAACGCGCCGCGTTCCACAGCTTGTTGCAGAAGTTACGGTAGCCGTCCACGCGCCCGAGGTCGAACTTGATGTCGCGACCCTGGGTGGCGAGGCTGGCGAAGGTCATGCGCAGGGCGTCCGTGCCGTAGGCCGGGATACCGTCGGGGAATTCCTTGCGCGTGGCCTTTTCGATCTTGGGCGCCATGCCGGGTTGCATCAGGCCGGTGGTGCGTTTCTTCACCAGGGACTCCAGGTCGATGCCGTCAATCAGATCGATCGGATCGAGCACGTTGCCCTTGGACTTGGACATCTTCTGTCCCTGGGCGTCGCGCACCAGGCCGTGGATGTAGACCTCGCGGAACGGCACCTCGCCGGTGAACTTGAGCCCCAGCATGACCATGCGCGCCACCCAGAAAAAGATGATGTCGAAGCCGGTGACCAGCACGCTGGTGGGGTGGAAGGTTTTCAGCTCGGGTGTCTGTTCCGGCCAGCCGAGGGTGGAGAAGGGCCACAGGGCGGAGGAGAACCAGGTGTCGAGGACGTCTTCGTCCTGAGTGAGTCCCTCTGCTCTCAGTTCCTGAGCTCGCTTATTAAGGGCCTGATTAGCCGGAGTGCCCAGTGGATATTTATCTCTGTCTTTTTCGATGACTTTTAGATGCGCTTCGAACTTGATTTGCGCCTCACCTTGTGTACGTGCGACGTAGTCTTTTCCTTCTTTGTCATACCACGCCGGGATACGGTGGCCCCACCAGATCTGACGGGAGATGCACCAGTCCTGAATGTTGCGCATCCAATCGTAGTAAGTGCTTTTCCAGTTGTCCGGGACAAATTTGATGTCACCGTTCTCTACTGCTCGAATGGCGGGCTCGGCCAGCGGCGCGACCTTCACGTACCACTGGTCTGTAAGGAAGGGTTCGATCACCGCATGGGTGCGGTCGCCGCGCGGGACCATGAGTTTGTGCGGTTCAATTTTCTCGATTAGACCCAGCTTTTCGAGGTCGGCTACGATGCTTTTTCGTGCTTCAAAGCGATCCAGCCCGCGGTAAGCGGCGGGAAGTTCAATCAGCGTTGGCGTATTATGTGGTGCTTTACCGGACCGTGAAGCAAATAGAGAAATTTCATCATCTCTTCCTGCGTATGGGTCGCTGGGTTGTAACCAACGTTCCGCGGTTTCGCGAATACTGGCGTCGGGCGTGAGAATGTTGATCATCGGCAGGTTATGGCGCTTGCCGATTTCGTAGTCGTTGAAGTCGTGTGCTGGCGTTATCTTCACGCAGCCGGAGCCGAATTCTTGGTCCACATATTCGTCCGCAATGATGGGAATCCGACGCCCCGTCAATGGTAGGCTGATAAATTTGTCCACGAGATCGCGATAACGCGGATCGTGAGGATGTACGGCGACTGCTGCATCGCCCAACATGGTCTCAGGCCGAGTGGTTGCGACCGTGACATAACGAGAGCCGTCATCCAGCGGGTAACGGATGTGCCACAAATGGCCTTGCTCTTCCTCAGACACAACCTCCAGATCAGACACCGCGGTGTGCAACACCGGGTCCCAGTTCACCAGGCGCTTGCCGCGATAGATAAGACCTTCTTCGTGCAGGCGCACGAATACCTCTTGCACCGCCTGGGACAAACCTTCGTCCAGGGTAAAGCGCTCCCGCGACCAGTCGAGGGACGCGCCCATGCGCCGCAGCTGGCGGGTGATGGTGCCGCCGGATTGGGCCTTCCATTCCCACACGCGTTTTATAAAAGCATCGCGCCCCAGGTCATGGCGCGTCTTGCCCTCCGCCTGCAGCTGGCGCTCCACCACCATCTGGGTGGCGATACCGGCGTGATCCGTGCCCGCCTGCCACAGGGTGTTGTCGCCGCGCATGCGGTGATAACGGATGAGGCCGTCCATGATGGTGTCTTGAAACGCATGACCCATGTGCAGACTGCCGGTGACATTGGGTGGCGGGATCATGATGCAGTAAGGCCGCTCGCCGCCTTGAGGCGCGAAAAAACCCGCCTGCTCCCAGGCGCTGTACAGGCGCTGTTCCAACAGATGTGGATCGTAGGCCTTGTCCAGGGTCTCCTGGTGGTCGGCGCTGGCGTCCGATGGGGGCGTGGTCTTGGTCGACATGGCAGTGATGATTTCGTGTGTCAGTAAAAAG
>JAYUBZ010000313.1:0-3476 GCA_043740595.1 Gammaproteobacteria bacterium | reverse complement strand
CAAAGGGTTGGTATCCGCTCTCGGCTGGCTGCCAACAGAAATCGCCCAACCGTGGACCAAGCGACTGCTGAACGGCAAGGACATGAACCACAAATACCTGGGCGTGGCGGCGTGCAGCGTGCGCCGGGAAGACCCGGGCGAAATACTCACGGACATCTTAAAGCGCGAGGATTGCCGCCAACACAAGCTATTACACGCACGCGCCCTGCGCTTGGTCGGCGAACTGCGTCGTCAGGATCTCATGCCCGCGTTGCAACTGAACATCGGCAGCAAAGACCCAACCCTGGCCTTTTGGGCCAATTGGTCCGCCGTGCTGATGGGGCAACATGCGCTGGTGAATAATCTACGGCCGTTTGTTTCCAAGCCCGGCCCCCATCAGACGCCTGCCCTACAACTGGCCTTCCGGGTGCTGCCGGTCGAGCAGGGGCGGGAATGGATTTCCGCGCTGGCGCAGGACCCCGCTAACCTGCGCGCCGTGGTCACCGCCACGGGGGTTCTGGGCGATCCCCATGCCGTCAACTGGTTAATCAGCAGAATGACCGATCCACTGCAGGCTCGCTTGGCGGGCGAGGCCTTCACCTTCATTACCGGCATCGATCTGGAAAGGCATAAATTGAGTATGTCGCCACCGCAGGATCAGACGCCGATCCCGAATGATGACGCCGCCGACCACAACGTCGGTCTGGACGAAGACGAAAACCTTCCCTGGCCCAACGCCGAACAGATCGCCGCCCTGTGGCGCAACCACGGCCAGCACTTCCTGGTCGGGCGGCGCTACTTTCTGGGCAAGGCCATTACCCCAGAGTGGCTCAAGAGCAGGCTTCAGGACAGTCCACAACGCCAACGACACGCCGCGGTCCTGGAGCTGGCCCTGATCGACCCACAAAGCCGGCTCATTAACACCCGCGCCAGGGTGATCCCATGAGCGGTACACAAAAAGTGTATATCGCGGGAATCGGCATGATCACCCCGGTGGGCGCCAATACCGCCATGACCGCGGCGGCGGTGAAGGCGGGGGTCAGCGCCTATGCCGAGACTGAATATTACGGTCAAAATGGCCAGCCCATTACCATGGCCGCGGTGCCGACGGTCATCTTTGACGAGATCGAAGCGGAAATCGGCGAAGGCGACCGGTTTAACCTGCGCCATGACCGTGTCGTCAAGATGGCCATCCTCGCCCTCCGCGAGGCCTGTGCGCACCAGTCCACTAAAGAACCCATCCCTCTGGTGTTGGCCATGCCCGAGGGGCAGACCGATATCGAGGGCCTGAGTCCGCTCATTCAGGAACTGGAAAACAATTGCAAACCTTGGGTAAGCACCCAACAATGCCGTAGCCTGCACAGTGGCCGGGCGGCGGGCATGGAAGCGATGGATTTTGCCTTTCGCTACCTCTACGACTTGCCGAACGATTTCTTCCTGATTGGCGGCAGCGACTCGTATCGGGATTACTCCCGCCTCAATCCGCTCAGCGAGGAGAACCGTTTGTTGGTACCGGACAGCCAGGACGGCTTTGCGCCCGGTGAGGCGGCCGCCTTCCTGTTGTTGACGCGAAAACCCGAGCTTGCGCTGGCACGCCAAGGCCATATCATAGCCCTCAGCCCACCAGGTATGGCCGAAGAACCCGGGCACCTGTACAGCGAAGAGGCCTACCGCGGGGATGGCCTCGACCAAGCCTTCAAAAAGGCCCTCGGCAACCACCCGCCGCCCACCAATATTCATAGCATCTATAGCAGCATGAACGGCGAAAGCCATTGGGCAAAAGAATATGGTGTCGCGTTTATGCGCAATCGCAACGCCTTTCAAGACCCGGTCGGCATCGAACACCCGGCCGATTGCTACGGCGATCTGGGTGCGGCCACCGCCCCGGTATTAATCGCACTGGCGGCCGAGCATCTGCTCAGTCAGGCCAAGGCACGGACACACCTTGTGTACAGCTCCTCGGACCACGGCAAGCGCGGTGCGATGGTGGTGGAAAGAATTGCCTTTGAAAAAGGCGCCGCGTCGGCCAACCGTAAGCAACGCTTAAGTCATTCATAGGAGAGCGCGTTATGCCACTTTTTAAACTACCCGTATCTACTCCAAAACCGGAGAAGCCGGATATCCCGAAAGAAGAAAAAGATGAAATAACCATTCGCTGCCTGTTGTTCTTTGATGGCACGCTCAACAATAAGAAAAATATCGAAGAGCGTCAAAAACAGGAGCGGCGCGAAGGTTCCATCCCTTACCTTGTTAATCGGGCAAACCAGAACAAAGAACAACGCCTCGCACAAGGTGCGCTGGCTGTCGACCTGGAAGATGACAGCTATGAAAATGACTTTTCCAATATCGTCGAATTGGATAAGAATACGATGGATACGCAACAAGGTTACACTGACACAGTGATCGTCTACACCGAAGGTGCTGGCACCGAGGACCTTGGAAAAGACAAGACCCCCGGTTTT
The DNA here is from genome assembly GCA_043740595.1 of Gammaproteobacteria bacterium. Lineage (GTDB taxonomy): Bacteria > Pseudomonadota > Gammaproteobacteria > Acidiferrobacterales > UBA6901 > JANNJF01. Next base: position 1,035 of record JAYUBZ010000313.1, on the reverse strand, counting down.
GCCTTCGCCGCGGGTACTACTGGCATTAAAACGAAGGTAAAGAAAGGCATAGACGATGCGGTGGAGCAAATCAGCAAGGGGCCTGACAAGAAACGTAAACCAGAATATTTAATCATCAAAAAACTGACCATCGACGTCTTCGGCTTCAGCCGCGGCGCCGCCAGCGCCCGCTACTGCGTACACCAGCTATTACAGGACGAACAGGCGAACATACGCAAGTGCCTGACGGATGCCTGGTTTGATGTCGAAGACGTCGAGGTGTGTTTTGTCGGCCTCTTCGATACCGTGGCCTCCTATTACGGTGCCCAATTCATTAAAATACTGCCGCTGGAGAACTGGCTCCTCAAACTGGATGCCATCAGCGACGCGAGAGTCAAAAAGGTCGTCCATCTGGCGTCCGCCGACGAGCATCGCTATCACTTCTCGCTGCACAACATCAAGAGCGCAGGGGGTAAGGGCAAGGAATACTTCCTGCCTGGCACCCACTCCGATGTGGGCGGGGGTTATTTGGACAATGGATCGGAAGCCGGTTTAAAAGTGTTTCAAGGCCCCCCGTATCTCGCCGTCAAAGATCGCGCCGAGTATTTAGTGGCCAACGGCTGGTACAAAGACGAGCAACTGACCGAGGAAGTCTTCCGGACAACTGAATTTGGCGATCCTGAATATGTAGGCTTAACGGTCTCCAGACAAAACCCCCGCGATATGGTGCGCAACGCCTATTGCAAGATTCCTTTGAAAATCATGGCGAAGCGGGCGGGTGAAAACGGCATTAATGTAAACCCAAATCTTGAAATAAAGGCGACCGAAGTCATTGAAGGTGCCGGACTTAGTACCTTCGAATCAAAAATCAATGCCGATATCGAAAAAATGGGCACCAAATCCTCGTTCGATCAATGGCAGAAGGTCGTCCCCGAGTTAAAGACCATTCGACACCAGCACCTGCACTTCTCAGCCCGTTACAACACCGTCTTCGGCTATAATCCGCGCCGCGGTTTTTTCAGCCAAAAACGCAAGAGGTACGAATTCGATGGCTAA
>JAYUBZ010000312.1:0-7670 GCA_043740595.1 Gammaproteobacteria bacterium | reverse complement strand
CACTGATCCCGCTGTTAATGGCGGGATACCTGAAAAGCCGCACCATCTCACTCCTTAAGAATGCGGAAGGTCGTTGCCCCTGCATAGCAAGCGGCGGCGAGGCATCCCGGGCTAAGAGGGGATTTTGTATCGCCCGCGTTACATAATTTCACTCAGCCGCTGGCCCAGGCTAACACGCTCGTGCCCGGCCAGGTCATGGCAGCACTGAATCTTGCTGTAGCCCTCTGCCTGTAGAATTGTCCTGACCGCATAAGCCTGATCAAAGCCGTGCTCTACTATGAGCCACCCGCCGCTGTTGAGTGATGGTTGGATGTGGTGCGCGATGGCGCGGATCGCCTCCAACCCGTCCTCACCGGCCACGAGGGCCTGGCGCGGTTCAAATGCCACATCTCCCGCTAACAGGTGAGCGTCATCTTCACGCAGGTAAGGCGGGTTGCTGACCACCATATCAAAGATCTCACCTTGCAGTGGCAGGTGCCAACTCCCCTCGCGAAAAGTAATGTTAGCGATGCCATGGCACTCGGCATTGCCGCGCGCTACCGCCAGGGTCTGGGCGGAGATGTCGGTGGCCACGATGTGGCAGCGCGGCCGCTCCTGCGCGAGGGCCAGTGCGATGGCGCCGCTACCGGTGCCGAGATCGGCAATGCGCCAGACGGCATCTTGCGGTATGCGGGCGAGGGCTTGTTCCACCAGAATCTCGGTGTCCGGGCGCGGGATGAGGGTGGCGTTGGTGACTTGCAGTGGCATGGACCAGAACTCACGCTCGCCGGTCAGATAGGCCACGGGTTCGCCGGCCTTGCGGCGCGCAAGCAGGTCTTGCAGTGCCTGGTGCTGTGGCGTGCTGAGGGGGTGATCGGCGCGGGTGATCAGCTGCGCGCGGCTGAGTCCACACACACGCATGGCCAGCACCTCGCTGTCCAGGCGCGCAGACGGGCTGCGCCCGTGCAACTCCGCAGTGGCCTGTTGAATGAATTCCTGGAGGCTGAGGCTCACCGTGTATGGGTGTTACAGGCTCAGGGCAGCGAGCTGATCCGCCTGGTCCTCGGCGGTGAGCGGATTGATGAGTTCGTCGAGGGAACCGTTGAGCACCTGTTCCAGCTTATACAGGCTCAGGTTGATGCGGTGATCGGTGACGCGGCCCTGGGGGAAATTATAGGTGCGGATGCGTTCCGAGCGATCGCCGCTGCCAATTAAACTCTTGCGCGTGGCCGCTTGCTGCGCCTGTTGTTTGCGACGCTCCGCGTCCAGCAGGCGCGCGCTCAACACAGACAGGGCGCGTGCGCGGTTTTTGTGTTGCGAGCGTTCGTCCTGGCACTCCACGACGATGCCGCTGGGCAGGTGGGTGACGCGGATGGCGGAATCGGTCTTGTTCACGTGCTGGCCGCCGGCGCCGGAGGAGCGAAAGGTATCGATCTTGAGGTCGGCGGGGTTGATGTCGATGGCGTCCACCTCATCCGCCTCCGGCATGACCGCCACGGTGCACGCCGAGGTGTGGATGCGCCCCTGGGTTTCGGTGACCGGGACGCGCTGTACGCGATGGCCGCCGGACTCGAACTTGAGGCGCGAGTATGCCCCTTGTCCTGCAATGCGCGCGATGACTTCCTTGTAGCCGCCGTGTTCGCCGTGGCTGGCACTGACGATTTCCACCTGCCAGCCCTGGGTTGCGGCGTAGGCGCTGTACATGCGGAACAAGACGCCGGCGAACAGCGCGGCCTCGTCACCGCCGGTACCGGCGCGCACTTCCAGAAAGATGTTGCGGTTGTCGTTCGGGTCCTTGGGCAACAGGAGTTTCTGCAGTGCCTGTTCGAGTTCGGCGTGGCGCGCGTTGAGACGGGCGATCTCTTCTTCGGCCATGGCGCGCATGGCATTGTCTTTGTCGTTGCGCAGGGCGAGGGCGGCATCCAGGTCGGTTTGGATCGCGTAATACTCACGGTAGAGATTGACCACCGGCAGGATGTCCGAGTACTCCATGGACAGTTTGCGGAACTGATCCTGCTTGCCGATGACGCCCGCGTCGGAAAGCAGCGCATTGATTTCCTCCAGGCGCAGGGACAGGTTCTCCAGTTTCGACTGGATCGATGGTTTCATCGACGCACGACGGCGCGGGTGGAGCAGGACATGATCAATCGTCGTCGTTCAGGTTGAAGAGCTTGCGCGCCGCCTTGAGCAGGTCGGCGTTGCCGTCGTGGTCGGCCTGTTGCAGGGCGGAACTCGGGGCGTGGGTGAATTTGTTGGTCAGCGCGCGCGCCAGTTGCGTCAGTACCTTCTGCGGGTCCTCGCCCTTGGCGAGACGCTGCTGCGCCCGGTGCAGTTCCTGGTCGCGCAGGGCGTGGGCGCTTTCGCGCAAGGCGAGGATGGTCGGGACGGAGTCGAGGGACTTCACCCACTGCATGAAATCCACCACTTGGAGGTCGATGATTTTTTCCGCCTCGATGGCCGCTTCCTGGCGCGATTGCATGTTCTGCGCCACCACCTGTTGCAGGTCGTCCACAGTATAAAGGTAGACGTCGTCCAGTTGGCCCACCTCCGGCTCGATATCCCGTGGCACGGCGATATCCACCATGAACATCGGCCGGTGCTTGCGGATTTTGAGGGCGCGCTCCACGGCGCCCTTGCCGAGGATGGGCAACTGGCTGGCGGTGGAGGAGATGACGATATCCGCCTCGCTCAGGCGATCCGGCATCTCGGCCAGGGAGATCGCCTCGCCGCCGCAGCTCTGTGCCAGCACTTGGGCGCGCTCGACGGTGCGATTGGCTACGATCATCCGGCCGACGCCTTGTTCCTTCAGGTGACGCGCCGCCAGTTCGATGGTCTCGCCCGCGCCGATAAGCAGCACCGTGCGTTCCGACAGCTGGCTGAAGATCTGTTTCGCCAGTCGGACCGCGGCAAACGCCACGGACACGGCGCTGGCGCCGATGGCCGTGTCGGTGCGCACCTGCTTGGCCACGGAGAAGGTTTGTTGGAACATGCGGTTCAGGATCTTGCCCGTGGTGCCCGCCTTATGGGCGGTGGCAAAGGCCTCTTTCATCTGGCCTAGGATTTGCGGCTCCCCCAGCACCATGGAGTCCAGCCCCGAGGCCACGCGGAAGGCGTGCTTGACCGCCTGGTCGCCGGGGAACAGATAGAGGTGGGGTGCCACCAGGGCCTGAGACAGGTGGTGATAGTCGCAGAACCACTCCACCGCACGGTGGTTTTCATCCGCCTCCAGGCGGCAGTAAATCTCAGTGCGATTGCAGGTGGACAGTATCGCCGCCTCGTGCACCCCGGCTTGGGTGGTGACTTGGTGCAGGGCATCCGCCAGTTTTTCCGGGGCAAACGCCGCCTGTTCCCGGATAGAGACCGGGGCGGTTTTGTGGTTGATACCGAAGGTGACCAGGCGGTGCATGCAGCGTGATCAGGCTTGATCCGGCATAAATGGCCGCTGAAGGCGGATAAAACAGCCCCTTTGCCAAGACTGCCACGTCGAATTGGGTGCCGGGGGGAACATGCCCGGCATTTTCCGTTTTAATCCCGGAAAAGTCCATGTTTTAACGGCCCCACGGCCGGTCCAGGCCGGCCACTGGCGGAAATCTGCGTGTACTATAATAATGTCTACTGGAATAATGCCTACTGGAATAATGTCTGCTGGCAGTGATACCCGAGCCCATGGTGGGTAGTCGCGGTGTGAACCCCGGTAGCTGTCCGCGGGTGGAAGGAATGCAGGACGTTCGACGAATATTTTTTCCTGGGAGTTGTCCCAAGGCAACGGGTTAAATCAACGTGGTTAGTGTGAGGCGATGGAGACAGGTATGAATAGAACCCTAGGCGGTATCACGTTGGGCGTCGTGCTCTCCGTATTGACGGGATGCGGCAGCATGCCCCAACGTCCCACGACGACCGCTGCCGCTAGTCCGCCGGCCAGTCCGGAGCAGGTGTTGCCTGCCGTGGCGCTTTCCCCTGATCTTTTATTCGACATGCTCCTGGGCGAGATTGCCGGCCAGCGTGGCCAGCTCGATGTCGCCCTGTCCAGCCTGCGGGACGCCGCGCTCAAATCCCGCGATCCGCGGCTGGTGGAACGCGCCACCCTGGTGGGGCTGTACGCGAAACGCCCCGCCGAGAGCTTGGATACCGCTCGTTTGTGGGTAGAGTTGCAGCCGGCCAATCTCGATGCCCGTGAGGCCCTCGGCATCATTCTAATGGAGACGGGCGACACCCAGGGTGCACAGCAGCAGCTGGAGAAAATAGTAACCCTTTCGCCCAATACCCAGTTGGCTCAGGCCTATCTGCGGATCTCGGCGACCCTGGGACGGCAGCAGAATCGCAGCGCCTCCCTGGCTATTATGCAGTCCTTGGTGGGTATGCATCCGGAGAGCCCCGAGGCGCAGTTTGCCCTGGCCCACCTGGCGGTACGGGTCGGCGATCTGGCGCTGGCTTCCACTTCGATAGACCGGGCCCTCAGCATGCGCCCGGATTGGGAGGACGCGGCCTTATTCAAGACGCGTGTGCTCGCCTCGCAGAAAGACATGCAGAAGGTCCTCGCCTTCAACGAGGCGTATCTGTCGCGTTATCCACGGGCCAACAACCTGCGCATGAACTATGCGCGCTACCTGGTGGATCTGAAGCAGTGGGACAAGGCGCGCGAGCAGTTCAAGCAAGTACTCGCCGCCTCGCCCAAGGATCCGGATGCCCTGTACGCCGTCGGCCTGCTGGCCTTGCAATCCAACTTGTTGGATGAGGCGCAGAAATATTTGACGCAGAACCTGGCCGTTCAACCGGAGAACGACCAGGCGCGATTGTATCTTGGCCAGGTGGCCGAACAGCGCAAGATGTACGACGAGGCAGCCAACTGGTACCGCGAGGTGGCGCCAGGAAATTTATACTTCGACGCACAATCGCGTCTCAGTCTGGTGATCGCCCTCCAAGGTGACCTGGCGGGCGGGCGCAAGCTGCTGCACAGCCTGGTACCCGAGAACGAACAGCAACAGGTGCAGATCGTGCTCACCGAAGAGCAGATGCTGCGCGAGGCGAAGCAGCCCGAGGTGGCGTTGCAGGTGTTGACTGATGCCCTTAAGGACCTGCCGGACAATGTGGACCTGTTGTACGCCCGCGCCCTGGTGGCGGAACGCCTGGGCAAGCTGGAGTTGCACGAGTCGGATCTGCGCAAGGTCTTGCGCAAGGATCCGAAAAACGCCCATGCCTTGAATGCCCTGGGTTATACCCTCGCCGACCGCACCACGCGTTATAAGGAGTCCCTCGAATTGCTGGAGCAGGCATTGGCACTCAAGCCGGATGACCCCTTCATCATGGACAGCATGGGCTGGGTGCAGTATCGCCTCGGTCATCACACCGAAGCGGTCAAGTACCTTAAGTCGGCCCTGGAAAAGCGCCCGGACGCGGAGATCGCCGCGCACCTCGGTGAGGTGCTTTGGGTGATAGGCGACAAGGCCGGCGCCGAGTCCGTCTGGTCCCGGGCGCTTAAGGCCACACCGGACAACGAAGTCCTCATAGGCGTTATCAAGAAATTCAAACAGTGAGGCGCTGGGCGCTAACCCTCCTGGTCCTGCTCACGGCTGGCTGCGCCACCCCTACCGTCCTCCCACCGTTGGAAAATCCGCAGCGTGTCTGGCAACTCCGCCAGGCGCAGCTGCTGCCGTTGACTTCCTGGAGCCTGACCGGGCGGGTGGCCCTGCGTTCGGCCCACGATGGTGGGCAGGCGTCGTTGCGCTGGGAACATACACCGGCGGGGCAGACCATCGACCTGAGCGGGCCCCTGGGTCGCGGCTTGGTACGTCTGCAGCAGGATGAGCGCGGTGTGCGCCTGCAGGATAGCGCACAACAGGTCTACACGGCGGAGAACGCCGAGACCCTGTTGTTCAATACCACTGGTTGGCACATTCCCCTGGATGGACTCAACTATTGGATACGCGGGGTGCCGGTGCCCGGCGTGCCGCAGCACCTGGAACTCGACGACCAGGGGCGATTGGCGGTGTTGTGGCAGTCGGGTTGGGAGGTGCGTTTTTTATCGTATACCCGTTTTGGCGCCCATGATTTGCCCAATCGCCTGACGCTGGTGCTGCCGCAGGCGGAGGACTCCATCCCCCCGTCTCCAGCCGACCCCAACCGCCGCCCCTCGGTGGAGGCGCGTCTGATCATTGAACGTTGGACGCTTCTGCAGTAAAAGTCTGTGGTATGTCACTCTCACAATCCCAATGGTGGCCGGCGCCGGCGAAGCTGAATCTGTTTCTGCACGTCACCGGCCGACGCGCCGACGGTTACCACACCCTGCAGACAGTTTTCCAATTTTTGGACCTGACGGATCGGCTGCGTTTCGATATCACCCAGGACGGCTGCGTGACTCGCGCCACGCCGCTGGCGGGTGTGCCGGAGGATGCGGACCTCAGCGTGCGCGCCGCGCGCTTGTTGCAGCAGGCTAGTGGCTGCCCTTTGGGCGCGCGCATTTTTCTGGATAAACGTCTGCCCATGGGCGGTGGTTTGGGCGGCGGCAGTTCCGATGCGGCGACCACACTGCTGGCCCTCAATCACCTGTGGGGGACGCAACGGACGCTGGCGGAGCTGGCTGTCCTGGGACTGACCCTCGGCGCGGACGTGCCGGTCTTCGTGCAGGGCCATGCCGCCTGGGGGGAGGGGGTGGGGGAGCGGCTTACCCCTGTAGACCTGCCCGAACCCTGGTATGTGGTGTTGGTCCCGCCGGTAAATATCTCTACGGCGGCTGTATTTCAGTCGCCTGAATTGACAGGCTCCACGGCTGCCATCACAATACGCGATTTTCACGCAGGCCGAGGCCGGAACGACCTCGAACCTGTAGTCTGCGGAATGGCGCCGGAAGTGAGTAACACACTGACGTGGCTGGGTAATTTCGGCCGTGCGCGCATGACCGGTTCGGGCGCCTGTGTATTTCTGGCGGTGGAGAGCGCGGATCGTGGGCGGGAGATTCTGGCGCTCTGTCCGGAAACCCTGGCGAGTGGGTTTGTCGCCCAGGGGCTTAATACACACCCGATCCACCAGCAGTACGGTGATGTGATGAATTGGGGTGTCGCCAAGCGGTAAGGCACCGGATTTTGATTCCGGCATTCCCAGGTTCGAATCCTGGCACCCCAGCCATTTTTTTGATTGTCCCGACCATTGCCCCGAATAGGGGCGTAGATTGGATTCCCACTGACCCACCGATAGGCTGCGCAGGAGAGGCAAGTGTCAGTAGACAATATGGCGGTGTTTACCGGGAACGCCAACCCGGCGCTCGCGGAGCAGGTGGTGCATCATCTCGGCATCCCCCTGGGCAAGGCCCATGTGGGGCAGTTCAGTGATGGTGAGACCCTGGTGGAGATCATGGAAAACGTGCGCGGACGCGACGTCTTCCTGCTGCAACCCACCTGCGCGCCCAGCAACGACCACCTGATGGAGTTGCTGGTGATGATCGACGCGGTGAAGCGTGCCTCCGCCAAGCGCGTGACGGCGGTGATCCCTTATTATGGTTACGCGCGTCAGGACCGGCGCCCGCGCACCGCGCGGGTGGCCATCACGGCCAAGGTGGTGGCGGACATGATCACCGTCGCCGGCGCCAACGGTGTGCTGACCATGGATCTGCACGCCGATCAGATTCAGGGATTCTTCAATATCCCGACGGACAATATTTACGCCTCGCCGGTGTTGCTCGGGGATATCTGGCGCAA
>JAYUBZ010000311.1:0-2004 GCA_043740595.1 Gammaproteobacteria bacterium | reverse complement strand
GGGCCATTGCTGAAATGCAGGCCGCCGCGCGCATAGGGTGCGGAGGGTATCAACTCAAACGGCGGGAACGAGACATCCAGGGTCAGGACAAAGGCATTGCCGGGATCGGAAAGACTGTCACCGAACACAACCATACGGTGCAGATCGGCGGCCTCGGCAAAACGCATGCCGAGCAACAGGATAACAACGGCCAACAGGGATTTGCCTATGCGCATACTTTTCATTCTTGTCTCCTCCAGGCGTGAGTAAGTTGAACATGCATCACGAAAGTAGCATTGGACGGGGCAGAGAATTTTTTCCGCTGATTCCGGAAAATCTGCTTCTGCGCTATTTCCATGGGCAGGACTGGGCCACGCGGAACACAGATCGTTATGGATTTTTTTGCCCAACCAGCGTTTACTATGGGCTATGCGCCATCAACTCGTCGGTCTTTATCTCGGCTTTGCGTTGTCACTCATCAGCTGTCACGCGTCCGCCCTGAAACCAACACCCGTCCCGGAAGCCAGTATGCCCGCCGCCGCTATCTTCACATTTAACGCCAAGGTCGTCCATCAGGTCCTGGAGGGTGGGTTCTGGGGGCTGATCGATGAAGCGGGTCAGCACTATGTGCCTGAAGGGCTGGCACCGGCTTTCCAGCACGAGGGCCTGCGGGTGCGGGTGCGCGCCACGCTGGCGGAAAAAACCTTCGGCATACAGATGTGGGGCGCGCCGATACACGTGCTCGACATCGAGAGGATCGAAGGCGATCATCCATAACGGCATCGAACTCACCGTCAGTCGAAAACAATTCGAGCATAGACCGGACCCCGCTGCCTACACAATGATAGGGACGGTACAAGCGCGGCACACCTCGCCACTTCCCCTACCTCACGCCGCTCACCCTTGATCGGCCATCGCAGGCAACGTCTTTTACGGATGCTGCAGGCAGAAATCGTAGGCGCCCGTGCCTTGATACGACGTGACTGCCCAAATGAAATAGCCGCCAGTCGCATTAAAGTCGATACGCTCCTGGGGGGAGACGCTGGTGGAACTGGCCACCACGTTCCAGCCCGTGGCCGAATCCCAACGATAGAGATATAAGTCCATATCGGTACCCGCGGCGCCGTTCAGAATACCGGAGTGCACGCCGGCGGTGCCGGTGTAGTAGTAGGTACCGTCCGGCTGGTACTGGGTCGCGCCATTCACCGTTAGGTTGCCTTTATACGCTTGATATCCCGCGGGGCAGACCGCGACAGAGGTCAACAGACTGCTGGCCAGAAGATTAGGCGAGCCGCTACCGATATTCGTCAACACCCCCGGAGTCGCGGCCGTCGTTATGGCGGTAAACACCTCCGCCGGCAGGGCATTGGGGTGATCCGCCAGATAGAGCGCGGCGATACCGGCAACATGGGGCGACGCCATGGATGTGCCGCTGAGGGTATTGGTGGCGGTATCGCTGGTGTTCCAGGTGGAGGTGATACCCGATCCCGGTGCGAACACATCCACACAGCTGCCGATATTGGAGTAGGATGCGCGCGCGTCATTCACCGTTGATGCGCCCACCGTCAGCGCCTGCTTGACGCGCGCCGGCGACTGGGTGCAGGCATCGGCATTGCTGTTACCGGCGGCCACCACATAGGTCACCCCGGAGGCGATGGAATTGCGCACTGCATTGTCCAGGGCAGTGGACGCGCCGCCGCCCAGACTCATGTTGGCCACGGCGGGGGCGATATGATTGCTCGTCACCCAATCCACACCGCTGATGATGCCAGACAGCAGGCCCGATCCGCTGCAGTCCATGACCCGCACCGCGTACAAATGCACGCCTTTGGCGACACCGTAGGTGGTGCTGCCCACGGTTCCGGCGACATGGGTGCCATGCCCGTTACAATCGTCGGTGCCCCGGCCATCGTTGATAGCGGTGAACCCGCTGGTGACGCGGGGGGCCAACAGGGAGTGGCTCATGCGGATACCGCTGTCGATGATGTAGGCGTTTACATTCGCAGCCGTGGTATTAAAAGTATA
>JAYUBZ010000310.1:0-1609 GCA_043740595.1 Gammaproteobacteria bacterium | reverse complement strand
CATGAGCGCCACGGACAACACGCTGAACACCACGAAACGCGTGAGTATCGAGGGAAGATGAAGTGATCCGCCCGGGGAATTCAGCATGCTGGCTTGCGGTCGGGCTTATTCGTGAACAAATACATCACTCAGCGATTCCGTCTCCTCCAGCGCCCGCCCGCAGCCACGCACCACGCAGGTGAGCGGGTCTTCGGTGATGATGATGGGCAGGCCGGTCTCTTCGCGCAGCATGCGGTCCATGTCGCGCAGCAGGGCGCCGCCGCCGGTGACCACCAGGCCCTTGTCGGCGATGTCCGCGCCGAGTTCCGGCGGGGTCTGTTCCAGCGCGGTGCGGATGGCGCTGACGATGCCGGCGAGGGATTCGGCCAGGGCGGTGTGGACTTCCTTGCTGGTGATGACCATGCTGCGCGGCACGCCGTCGGCGATGTGCCGGCCCTTGATTTCCATCTGCCGTACCTCGCTGTCGTGCCAGGCGGTGCCGATCTCGGTTTTGACTTTTTCCGCCGTGGCCTCGCCGATCAGCAGGCCGTACTTGCGGCGCACGTAGCCGATGATGGCCTCGTCCATTTTGTCGCCGGCGATGCGCAGGCTGTGGGAGTAGACGATGCCGCCGAGGGAGATGACGCCGACCTCGCTGGTGCCGCCGCCGATGTCCAGCACCATGGAGCCGGTGGGGTCGGCGATGGGCAGGTCGGCGCCGATGGCCGCGGCCATGGGTTCTTCGATCAGGTACACCTCGCGCGCGCCGGCGCCGAGGGCGGATTCACGGATGGCGCGCCGCTCCACCTGGGTGGAGCCGCAGGGTACACAGATGACGATGCGCGGGCTCGGCTGCAGCAGGCGTTTTTCATGCACCTTGCGGATGAAGTACTTGAGCATCTCGCCGGTGACGGTGAAGTCGGCGATGACGCCGTCCTTCATCGGGCGGATGGCCTGGATCGAACCGGGCGTGCGCCCGAGCATGCGCTTGGCCTCGACGCCCACCGCGAGCACGCTGCGGCTGTGGCGCGAGCTGTAATCCTGGCGTATCGCCACCACGGACGGCTCGTTCAGGACGATGCCCTTGCCGCGTACGTAGATGAGGGTGTTGGCTGTGCCGAGATCGATGGCAAGATCGCTGGAGAAGTAACCGCGCAGACTCTGGAACATGGGGGTATGGGTACCTTTATAATGGTGGTGACGCTTAATAGTTATAAATCATTCTACTCTATCAACCGGCGGTTGCGTGTTCAACCGGTAAACTGAATATGGTAACGTGATGGATTGCCGGAAAATCCAACCTGGAAGGTCTGGCTCAGCACCGTCCAAATGAGCGTAGGAGTAGAGCAATGTCTCTGGTAAGGAAAGACGTGGAACGCATCGCCCATCTTGCCCGCCTGTCCATCGACGGGCAAGAGCTGGACGCCTATGCCGAGTCTTTATCCCGGATACTCGGCCTGATAGAACAGATGAACGCGGTCGATACCCGTGGCGTTATTCCCATGGCCCACCCCCAGGAAGGCGGCGCACGCCTGCGGGATGACCGGGTGACGGAAGCCAATCAGCGCGACAAGTTTCAAAAGATCGCCCCGGCCACCGACGCCGGTCTGTACCTCGTGCCCAAAGTGAT
>JAYUBZ010000309.1:0-5238 GCA_043740595.1 Gammaproteobacteria bacterium | reverse complement strand
ATTCGTTTCTCGGATGACGGTGCCGGACTGGATATCGACGCCATACGCAAGAAGGCCGTGGAGCGCGGCCTGCTGGAGCCGGGCACGCAGCTGACGGACGAAGAGGTGATGCAGTTTATTCTCGTGGCGGGTTTTTCCACCGCCAAGACGGTGACGCATCTTTCCGGCCGCGGTGTTGGCATGGATGTGGTGCATACCGAGGTCAAGCAGCTGGGTGGCATCATCAACGTCGAGACCACCGCGGGTGTCGGCACCACATTCATGGTGCGTCTGCCGCTGACATTGTCCATCACCCAGGCATTGATGGTGTATGCGGGCGAACAGGTGTACGCGGTTCCCTTGTCCGCCGTTATCAATCTGCTCGAAGTGCCGCTGGACAAGTTGAAAAATATCCATGTGGGCAAGAAACCATTCCTTAATCATAACAACGAAGTCTACCCATTCATGAGCCTGGCGCAGCGACTCGGTACCACGTCGCTGCCACGCACCGCGCGCAAAGTGCCTGTCCTGCTGGCGCGCAGCGGTTCGCGCCAGGTCGCGATTCAGATCGACGGCCTTGCGGGAACGCGCGAAGTGGTGGTCAAATCCGTCGGCCCGCAACTGAGTCATATCGAAGGGTTGGCGGGTGCGACCATACTGGGTGACGGTAGCGTCGTGCTCATTCTCGATGTGCCCGGTTTGTGGATTACCGAAGACCGCATGCAGGCGGCGGTGAAGAGGGAAGACAGGCCGGCGGAAAAGGCGGTGGAAAAGGCACCGAGGCGGCCAGTGGTTATGGTGGTCGACGATTCGATCACCGTGCGCAAAGTCACGAGCCGTTACCTGTCGAAACACGCCATCGACGTGCTTGTCGCGAAAGACGGCCTCGACGCGGTCGAGCAGTTGCGCGAGCACACACCGGATGTGATGCTGGTGGATATCGAGATGCCGCGCATGGATGGTTATGAGCTGACCAGCAACGTGCGCTCAGACCCGAACTTGAAGCATATACCCATCATCATGATCACCTCGCGCGCCGGCAGCAAACATCGCGACCGCGCTATGCAGCTGGGCGTCAATCTGTATATGACCAAGCCCTATCAGGAAGAAGAACTACTTAAGAACATCAACGCCATGCTGACGCGGAACGCCAAGCGATGATCCGCCAGGCGCCGGTGTCATCGTCATGTGCCGGGGAAAATTAAATGGCCGGGTCGGAACAATATCTGCTTGTCGCCTTCGCCGGACAGGAGTTTCTCCTACCGGGCAGCGCCAGCTTCGCCATCGAACAACGCGAAGGTCTGGTGGTTAATGACAGTGGCGCGGGAAGCGCGGTGGCCTGGTGGGAGGCCCGTGGCAAACGCCTGCCCGTCTATCATCTGGACAGGGATCTCAAGCCTGTGCGGAATGACGACTGGCAGCGTGCAGTATTTCTGAATGCGCAACCCCACCCCGTTGGCCTGGCGGCGAATGAAATTCAGTTATTGACGCGCACCGATGTGCGTGTGGAGCCTTACCATCCCCTGGGTTTGGCGCCCACGCGTGGTGGACAGCTGTTCTCCGCTGCCTGGGTGCAGGGGGCGGAGATTACGCTGGTATTCGAACCCCAGACCCTTGCCACCTATCTACTGGCCGTCAAGGAGGGCGCATGACGGAAGTCGCTTTGCAACCGGTGCATGCCCTGGAGATCCCGATGCAGACGCTGTCGTTGCTGGTGCCGAGCGCCTGCATCGCCGAGGTCACCAGCGTCCTGCCGATCACGCGGCTTCCGCGCAGCCCCGCCTGGGTGTTGGGGGTGATCGGCTGGCGATCCAGACCTGTCACCATTATTTCCATGGATGCGCTCGTGAGCAGCAGTGCTCCGCCGCCGGTGCCGGGCGTAAAAATGGTTATTCTCTATCCCCTGCCGGGACGTGCATCCACCGACTTCTTCGGTTTCGTGGCAGCGGCGGAGCCGCAGTCGCACACCATCGACAGCGCCATGGCCGCCGACAGTGCGGACCTGCCGGGCAACCCGTTCTTTGCCGCGGCCATCCGGCTCGCGCGCGGTGTCGCAGGCATACCGGATTACGAGGCCCTCGGTCGGGCGCTTTACCCTAAATAATTCCTGATGGCAGTAACCGAGTCTCTGAACAAGAGGGCATGGCGCTGACTTAAAATCCTGCGCCTGTTAGGGTGGGCGATGCACTGGAAACTGCTCCTGCGTTTCCAGTACTTCCGCCATCCCTGGCGGTCGCCCACCCTACGAACTAAATAATTCCATGCCGTAACAAGTCTTTCGGGTTCGCCCTTGTCTGGGCGCGATGCGCTGTCCGGTGGATGGGATAGCGATCAGTCTTCGCGCGTTGCGTGTGTAATCCCTTCCCAGGCGGCGTCCGCGAGTTGCCCAATTTCCTCTTCGCTGATCACATACGGCGGCATGAAATAGATCACGTCTCCCAATGGCCGGAGTAAGGCCTGATGTGCGAGCGCGTGCCGGCAGGCTCGTCGTCCGCGCCTTTCCTGCCAGGGATAGGCGCGGCGCGTCGATTTATCTTTTACCATTTCGAGCGCCACGATCATGCCGGTCTGACGCACCTCCGCCACGTGCGGGTGATCCGCGAAGCGCGCACACGCGCGCTGCATGTGCCGCGCGCGCACGCGGTTTTGTTCGATCACCTGATCCTGCTCGAAGATATCGAGGGTGGCGAGGGCGGCGGCGCAGGCCAGCGGATTGCCGGTGTAGCTGTGGGAGTGCAGAAATGCCTTGTGGGCGGCGTATTCGGCATAAAAAGCGGCATACACATCGCTCGTGGTGAGGCATACGGAGAGGGGCAGATAGCCACCGGTCAGGCCTTTGCCTAGACACAGAAAATCCGGCGTGATGCGCGCTTGCTCGCAGGCGAACATCGTGCCGGTACGCCCGAAGCCGACAGCGATCTCATCGGCGATGAGGTGCACGTTGTAGCGGTCGCAGGCCGCGCGCAACAGCGTGAGATATACCGGATCGTACATGCGCATGCCGCCGGCGCATTGCACCAGCGGCTCGACGATGACGGCGCACACCGTGTCGGCGTGACGCGCCAGGGCCGCTTCCATGGGGGCGAACAGTCGCCGCGCATGCTCGGCGGGGGAAACACCGGGCTCACGCGTGTAGTTATCCGGCGAGGCCACGCTGATGGCCTCCAGCAACAATGGTGCGTAGGTCTGTTTATAAAGCGCCACGTCACCCACGGCGAGCGCCCCCAGGGTCTCGCCGTGATAGCTGTTGCTCAGGCTGATGTAGCGCTGCTTCGCCGGCCGGCCGAGATTCTGCCAGTAGTGAAAACTCATCTTGAGCGCGATCTCCACGGCGGCCGAGCCGCTGTCGGCGTAAAAGCAACGGCTGAGTCCGGCGGGTGCCAGCGCGACCAGGCGCTCGGATAACTGGACCACGGGTTCATGGGTGAAGCCGGCGAGGATCACATGCTCAAGGTTCTGCATCTGGCATGTAACCGCCGCATTGATGCGCGGGTTTGCATGGCCGAAGAGATTGACCCACCAGGAGCTGATGGCGTCGATATAGCGATTGCCGTCGACATCTTCCAGCCATACGCCTTGGCCGCGGCGGATCGCGATGGGCGGAAATTCCTCGTGGTCGTGCATCTGGGTGCAGGGGTGCCAGAGCACCCGCAGGTCCCGCTCGACGAGTGTGGGTGTGCGCATGCGGCTAGTGTCGGGCCTGACGCCGGGGGTTGCAAGCGACCCGGTTTTTGGGTCGTTGCGAGGAGTCCGCTATCGGGAGCTTCTTGCCAATGTGGCCCTAGTTTATGGGCCAGCGCTTTGCTCTCCATGGCTCGTCGACAGTTGGGCGGAGTAGGGTGTGGCCGGTGGCGCCACTTTAGTATCCCCAATACTCCGCGAGAATACGCGACTGCCCGGCGTAGATGGCGGCGGTGGCCGGATCGAATTTTTCCATACCCATGGCGCGTAGCATCCTGCGGCCGGCGTCGTTTTTGTCCGCGTCGAGCAGGGCCTTGCGCAATGTCTCGCGTTCGTCCGCCGGCATGCCAGGCCCCGCAGAAAGCGCGATATTCGGGATAGGTTCAGTCAATAGCACGGCGCGCACATCGGCGCCTCGGGCTTTCTGCTGATTCACGAAGGGCGTGGGCAGAATCGCGGCCTGCACCTTGCCGTCCAGCAGCATTTGCATGCCCTGTTCCAGGCTGTCGACCTCCATGGTGATGGGCTGACGACTGGGGTTGGGGAATATCGCATTCAGGCGTGCCGCCCCGACGCTGGGGATACCCAGGGTGGCGATACGCCGCCCCACCAGCTGTGCCGGATTGACCACCACTTTTTTGCTCAGCATGATCAGACTGTAGGTGACCATGCCCGGCGCCTTGACCAATACGTTAAAGCCCAGTTTCTGGATGCGGTAATCGGTAAAATGCGCCTCATCCAGCACTAAGTCGTAGCCCTTGCCCTGGTGTATCGTGACCCAATAAGTAAAGAAACTGGCGTGTGTGAGGAGCACGCATTTTCTCCCCGTGACCTTGCCGATGTAATCCGCCAGCGGCTGGTAGATCGTCTGGGTGACGTCCTCCCGCTGCACCGGCTGAATGGCCAGGACCAGAGGTGGTGCGTCGGCCGCCGCCGTGCCGCCGTGGAAGGCCAGCAGGAGGGCGACCATACACGCGTGTAGGTGACGGCTGGTCCGGATCCGGTCGGCAACGGGCAGGTTCATGGTTATTTATTAATTAGACGGTGCTGGCGGGCAGGTAGGTGTCATGCGCAGTGTGAGTGTCGGGTCCGTCGTTTGTGTAAGTCAGCTCCCATTAGGTGGTTACCCTATAATAACGCGTTCCAGGGCAATCCCGAACCCGACCCAGCGGACCCTGACCGTTTATGCGACCGCGGGCGTAGTGTAGACTCGCAGCACCGACGCATTAAGGAGTATATGGCCATGGTACGCACAGAAACGCCAGTTTGCGAATTCGACCAGCCAGCCGTGGATTTTTCCCTGCCGGGTGTGGACGGAAAGACCTGGACCCTGGCCAATAGCCGTGGTGAAAAAGGCCTGCTGGTGATGTTTATTTGCAATCATTGCCCCTACGTCAAGGCGGTGCTGGAACGCATCATCCGTGACGCCACGGAACTCAAGACCCTCGGCATCAATGCCATCGCCATCATGTCCAACGATCCGACAGACTACCCCGCGGATTCGTTCGACAATATGCAACAGGTCGCGCAGGCGATGCACTTTCCCTTTCCCTATGTGTACGACGCGACCCAGGAAGT
>JAYUBZ010000308.1:0-9279 GCA_043740595.1 Gammaproteobacteria bacterium | reverse complement strand
GATGAGCGCGCCCTGAATGCGGACGACGGCGTCTTCGGCCCGTTCCGCGGCAGACTTTTTATCGATCCCTGCCTCCACGAGCAAGCGCGCCAGTGTGTTTATCCAGCTGTCGAATCTTTGCTTGAGATGCTGCTGAAAACGTTCGTGTGAATGGCCGAGCGCCAGGACACCGAGCAGACAATTGAGTTTACCGCCGTCATACAGCGCGTCGACAGCACGCAACATCTGTTCAATGCGCGCGCTGGGATCGCCGGGGGCGCGCAAGGGCGCCAAGATATTTTCGGCCAGCCAAGCGCTGGTTTGCTCAAAGACCGCGTCCACCATTTCATCCTTACCGCCGGGGAAATAGTGATAGATGCTCGATCGCCCCAATCCGGTGGCTTCGGCGATAAGCGAGAGCGAGGCGCCCTCGTAACCATGTTGCCGAAAGATCATGCCAATCCGGTTAACGATTTCAGTCCTCTGCAGTGGCGGTGCTGGCATGGCGATGGATCTCCCGACTTAAGCCGAAGCGGCGCTGGCGTACATGGGGACAAAACCCGGCAGGGCCTCCAGCCGTGCCAACCACAGTAACAGTTGTGGATAGTGTTGCAGGTCGATACGACCTTCCGGCGCAAGCGCGATATAAGGATAGCAGGCCACATCCGCGATGCTTGGATGATCACCGACCAACCACTGCTGTTGCGTCAAGTGGGCTTGCATCGACGCCAGGATAGTAACGCTGCGCTGCAACGCAAGCTCAGCGTCAAGCTTGACGCCAAATACAGCGATGAGCCGGGCGGTTGCCGGGCCATGCTGGATTTCATTGGCCGCAATGGATAGCCAGCGGGTGATTTGGGCCAGAGACAGCGCATCCAGAGGTAGCCAGCTTGCCTCGGCGTAACGTCGGGCGAGGTAGACAAGAATCGCCTGGGAGTCGGCCAGCGTGACATCGCCGTCGATCAGCACTGGCACCTGCCCCAGGGGATTGAGCGCTAAAAACGGTGCACGCTTGTGTTCACCGCCGCGCATATCGACCTCGACGCCCGCGTAATCAAGGCCAAGCAAACCCAAAAATAGGCGGACTTTATAGCTATTGCCCGAGAGTTTGAAGGTAAATAGACGGCGTTCAGGTGGCATGGTCGAGTTTCCCTGGCATTGTACAGAACGATCGGTACATTAGTGCAGCGGGCTGGTCTTGTCAACACCCCGGGCAAAGAACGTCACACAGACAGGGGCAAGCTCCTGCGGGTTCCATCTGGTCTCTGAAGTGAATGGCACTTACTTAAGGCCATGCGCGCACAGGGACCCATCGATTTCTGTCATGGCGAGGAGCGAAGCAACATGGCAATCCCCGTCACCCTGGCACTCACGCTGACGTGCCTCCCCCACGGGGATTGCCACGGCCGCGAAAAACGCGGCCTCGCAATGACAATCACGCTTAAGTAAGTGCCATTCGTCTCTGAAGTCTTAACTGAAGTGGCCGGTAATGAGAACAACGCGGGATATTTTGCCAGGCATCGCCCCCAGTGAGCAGGCTACCTTGGTGTAGCACGTCACGCCCGTGCCGGGCGTGACGCTAACGCAGGTTAGGTGCGGATATGACCATCCCCGAGCACGATGTACTTCTGCGAGGTCAGCCCTTCCAACCCCACCGGTCCGCGCACGTGCAGTTTGTCGGTGCTGATGCCGATCTCCGCACCCAGTCCGTATTCGAAACCGTCGGCAAAACGCGTCGAGGCATTGACCATGACGGAGCTGGCATCGATCTCCCGCAGAAAGCGACGGGCGCGGGAGAGATCCTCCGTCATGATGGACTCGGTATGGTTGGAGCCGTGCCGCTGGATGTGGTCGATGGCATCGTCCAACCCCTGCACCACGCGTACCGATAAAATCGGCGCCAGGTATTCCGTGTCCCAGTCTTCCTGAGTCGCTGCCTTGATGCCTGGCAGTGCGGCGAGTGTGCGCTCGCAGCCGCGCAGCTCCACGCCCTTCTCCTGGTACATCTTACCGAGGCGCGGCAATACCTGTGACGCAATACCCTCGGCCACCAGCAGGGTCTCCATGGTGTTGCAGGTGCCGTAGCGCTGGGTCTTGGCGTTGAACGCCACGCGGATGGATTTTTCCACGTCCGCGCGATCGTCGATGTAGACATGGCAGATGCCGTGCAGATGCTTGATCACCGGCACGCTCGCCTCACGGCTGATACGCTCGATCAAACTCTTGCCGCCGCGCGGCACGATCACATCCACATACTGCTTCATAGTGATGAGATGACCGACCGCGGCGCGATCGGTGGTGGCGATGACCTGCACCGCATCCGCCGGCAGGCCCGCCGCGCTCAATCCGGACTGGATGCAGACGGCGATGGCCTGATTGGAGTGTTGTGCCTCGGAGCCGCCACGCAGAATGGCGGCGTTGCCGGACTTCAGACACAGGCCGGCGGCGTCTGCAGTAACGTTGGGGCGCGACTCATAGATGATGCCGATCACCCCCAGGGGTACACGCATTTTGCCCACTTGAATGCCGGAAGGCCGGTAATTAAGGTCGGTGATTTCACCCACCGGATCCGGCAGGGCGGCGATGTCGCGCAGACCCTGGGCCATGGCGCGGATGCGCTCGGCGTTCAACGCCAGGCGATCGAGCAGGGCCGCGTCCAATCCGTGTTTGGCGCCGGCGTCCAAGTCTTTCTTATTGGCCTCGATGAGCCGCTCCTGCGCCTGATCGATGTGATCGGCCATGGCCAGGAGTGCGCGGTTCTTGTCGGCGGTGGACGCGCTGCTCACACGCCGCGCGGCGGCGCGCGCGCGCTGTCCGACGTCGGTCATGTACTGTTGGACATCACTGCCGGTCTGCAGCGGGGATGCAGTCTTCATAGTCTATGCTCCGAATTTACACTAGCGGCGGTCGATGGTCGTGGCGAGGGGCCGGATGCCACACACTGCCAACGCCAAGGCCTCCAGTTCCTGCCACACGTCACCCTGCGCCCGCCCCTTCAGCACGCGGTCGATGCGTGCGGCGCGCACCAACAAGGCCAACCAGTGCGCAGGACGTAAGCGACGCAGCGCCTGGGTCACCAACGATTTGCGATTGGACCACACGCGGTTCGCCTGGAAAACGCTGGCCTCTGCCCGCCCCTCCGCCAGTTGCGATGAAATTTGCGCCATGGCGCGCAACTCCCGCCCCAAGGCCCAGAGCACCAGTATCGGCTCAACCCCTTCGGCGCGCAAGCTGGCGAGCATGCGCGCGGCCGCGGCCGCCTGCCCTTGTAAACAGGCATCCACCAGACCGTACACGTTAAAGCGCGCATTGTCCGACAGACTCTCCTCCACATCCACCAGGCGCACGCGGCCGTCCTCGGCTAACAGAACAAGCTTGTCGATCTCCTGGGCCGCCGCCAAGAGATTACCCTCCAGGTGATAGGCCAGCAGCTCCACCACTCCCGGTTCCGGTTGCAGTTTGCGGGCACTCAAGCGCGTCGCTATCCAGGTGGGCAGGCGCGCCGCTTCCAGCGGCCAGACGGCGACAGTCACACCGGCCTCGTCCAGGGCCTTGGCCCAGGCGCTCTCGCGTCCGGCCTTGTCGAGTTTGCCGGCGACCACCAGCAACAAGGTGTCGGGGGCCGGTTGTTTCGCCAGTTGCGCCAGCAGCTTGGCCCCGGTGTCCCCGGGTTTGCCGCCGGGCAGTCTTAACTCCAGCAGACGCCGTTCGGCGAACAACGACATGGACTGGGTCGAGGCATACAGATCGTTCCAGTCAAATCCGCTTTCCACCGTATAGACACTGCGTTCGCTGAACCCCAGCTCCTGCGCGCGCCGGCGGATGGCGCTGCAACACTCGTCCACCAGCAGCGGCTCGTCGCCGTAGACCAGATACACCGGCGCCAGGTTGGCGTCGGCACTATTTGCCAGATGGCCGGACAGACGTTCCGGATCAATACGCATCGGTTGTCACACCCCCGGCGCCAGGTTGATCAAGCGTCGCATAATCTGCTGCACCGCGTCGCGTCGCATCTCCTGCCGCAGGAATTCATCTTCCCGCGCCTTGGCCAGCACGTTCAGTTTGTCGAAGGTGTATTCACGTTGCAGCTTGATGACCTGCGATGGCAACAGAACCTTGCCGTCGGCAGCGTTCAGGGAAAAGGTCACGCTGTAATTCAACAGGTAGCCGCTCACCTTGCCGGTGATGTCGATAGCCTGCACTTGACT
This sequence comes from Gammaproteobacteria bacterium, assembly GCA_043740595.1. Taxonomy (GTDB): domain Bacteria; phylum Pseudomonadota; class Gammaproteobacteria; order Acidiferrobacterales; family UBA6901; genus JANNJF01. Next base: position 5,092 of record JAYUBZ010000308.1, on the reverse strand, counting down.
CGATATATGTTCGCCGGACAGGGCCAAGGTCGCTACGGACGCGTCGATATCCTCCACCAAACGAATGCCGGCCCGCCCTTTCAGGGCATTGCGCATCTCCACCGTTAGCGGGGCGTAGGCCGGCGCACTGAGGCGCAACGTCGCCAGGGACGCCGGCAGCTTGGCGGACTGCTGACCGTACAAATGGAAACCACAAGCGTTGAGCAACAGACAGCCTGTGAGGATCGCCATGCATCGGCGCCTCAACCGGCTAGCCTCGATAGACATAGCGCAGGCGCTCATGCATCCACCACCACGATGTTCACCAGCTTGCCGGGAACCACAATTATTTTCTTGATGGTCTTGCCCTCGATGTGGCGGGTGACATTCTCGTCCGCCAGGGCGATGGTTTGCACTTCTTCCTGGCTCGCGCTGGCGGGCACCTGGGCGCGTGCACGCAGCTTGCCATTGACCTGCACCACCATCTCGATGACATCACGCACCAGGGCGCGCGCGTCCGGTTGTGGCCAGGGGGCGTCGATCACCGCGACACTGGAACCCAGACCCACCTTCTGCCACACACCATGGGCGATATGCGGCACCACCGGCGACAACAAGCGCACCAGGATATCCACCGCTTCAAAGAGAATTGCAGAATTGCCCGGCGCCTGCGGATGGGCGTCTTCCAATACGGGCAGCTGCCCGAGGCTGTTGACCATCTTCATGCAGGCAGCCACCACGGTATTGAACTGGTATTTGTCAAAATCCCGATTGGCCTGTTCCAAGAGGGCGTGGATATCACCACGCAGCTTGCGCTGATCCGGGCTTAGGGACTGCCAGGCAAAACCCTCCACCAGACGGCGACGTGCCGCTGCATCCGGATAAAGCGGCGACTGATATTCCACCTTGTTGCCGAGCTCCCACAGGCGCTTGATAAAACGAAACGCCCCCTCGACACCGGCATCTGACCACTCCAGCGTCTGCTCCGGGGGTGCCGCGAACATCATGAACAGGCGTGCGGTATCCGCGCCGTATTGGGCAATCAGATCCGTCGGGTCGACGCCGTTGTTCTTCGACTTCGACATGGTCTCGATGCCGCCCACGGTCACCGGTTGGCCGTCGGCCTTGAGGGTGGCGGCCACGGTGCGTCCCTTGCTGTCGCGTTCGATGGCGACCTCGGTAGGGAAAAAGTAGTCTTTCCTGCCATCGGCATGCACACGGAAAAAAGTCTCGGCCAGCACCATGCCCTGGGACAGCAGGCGGGTAAACGGCTCGTCGGTGTCCGCCAGGCCTTCGTCGCGCATGAGCTTGTGGAAGAAACGCGCGTACAGCAGATGCAGGATGGCGTGTTCGATGCCACCGATGTATTGATCCACCGGCATCCAGTAATTGGTTTCGGCATCCACCATGGCATGCTCGCTGCGCCCGCTCGCGAAGCGCGCGTAATACCAGGAGGAATCCACGAAGGTATCCATGGTGTCGGTTTCACGTTCGGCATCCTTGCCGCACTTCGGGCATTTGCAGTTGACGAAATCGGCGCGCTTCTTGAGCGGGTTGCCGGAGCCGTCCGGCACACAGTCTTCCGGCAGCACCACCGGCAGGTCCTGCTCCGGCACCGGCACGTCGCCGCAGGCGGCGCAATGAATGATCGGGATGGGACAGCCCCAATAGCGCTGGCGCGAAATGCCCCAGTCGCGCAGGCGCCACATGACCTGCTTGTCGCCGAGGCCTTTGGCCTTGAGGTCGGCGGCGATGGCGTCAACGGCAACTTCATAACTCATACCGTCGTACCTGTCGGAATTTACACAGACGCCGTTCTTCGTATCGTACCAGTTACGCCATTGCTTGAGATCAAAGGTAGCAACTTCTCGGAGCTCCTCTCCTGTATGAGCGTCTCGCAACTCACGATGAACAATCTGTCCAGTCGATACCTCGGGATATTCCCAAGCAACGACCTCGCTTCTAGGAGCAATCACCTGCCTGATCGGAAGTCCGTACTGCTTCGCGAAATGAAAATCGCGCTCATCATGCGCCGGCACCGCCATGACCGCGCCCTCGCCATAACCCATGAGCACGTAATTGCCGACCCACACCGGGATCGGCTCGCCGGTGAGCGGGTGCGTCACGCTCAGGCCGGTGGCCATACCCTTCTTTTCCAGGGTGGCGATGTCCGCCTCCATGACCGAGCCGCGCTTGCACTCATCGATAAAGGCCGCGAGCTTCGGGTTGTTCCGGGCGGCATGGGTGGCCAGCGGATGCTCGGCGGCGACGGCGCAGAAGGTGACGCCCATGATGGTATCGGCGCGGGTGGTGAACACCCAGAGGAGGGCCTCGTCCCCACCGCCCTCACCCTCATTCCCTCTTCCGGAGGGAGAGGGAGGCGAGCCGAGCGCGCTGCGCGCGACGCCGTTCACTCGAAAAGCAAACCGCACGCCGACACTCTTGCCGATCCAGTTGGCCTGCATGACACGCACCCGCTCCGGCCAGTCGGTGAGCTGGTCGAGATCGCCCAGCAACTCCTCGGCGTACTGCGTGATGGCGAGGTAATACATGGGTATCTCGCGTTTCTCCACCACCGCACCGGTGCGCCAGCCGCGGCCGTCGATCACCTGCTCGTTGGCAAGCACGGTCTGATCCACCGGGTCCCAGTTTACGGAGCCGGTCTTCTTGTAGGCGATACCCTTTTCCAGCATGCGCAGAAACAGCCACTGGTTCCACTTGTAGTAGTCGGGCTGGCAGGTGGCAAGTTCGCGGCTCCAGTCGATGGCAAGGCCCAGGGACCGGAGCTGCTTCTTCATGTAGGCGATGTTGTCGTAAGTCCACTGCGCCGGCGCAACTTTATTTTTCATCGCAGCGTTTTCCGCCGGCAGGCCGAAGGCGTCCCACCCCATGGGCTGGAGCACATTCTTTCCCTGCATACGCTGGAAGCGCGCGATCACGTCGCCGATGGTGTAGTTGCGCACATGGCCCATGTGCAGTTTTCCCGAGGGATAGGGGAACATGGACAGGCAATAGAATTTTTCCCGCGCGGGATCTTCCAGCGCCTTGAAACACTTGTTCTTTTCCCAATATTCCTGGGCGGCTTGTTCGATTTTATTCGGGTGGTAATGCGGGTCCATGGGTGATCGTCGGGCGGCGTTGAAAACCCAAGCATACCGTACTCCGCTGGGGGCGGCTATGGTGGACGGCGGCGAAGGGTGCGCACCGGCGGCCACGTCATCGCTTCATGTTAGGATAGGTCCTTCACACCTAAGTAAAACCAAGCAACGAGGGCGCATGGAAGTCCATACGTTTTTCCTGTACCTGCTGACCATATTGCTCTCGGCGCGCATCTTCGCGGAACTCGCCGTACGCCTGCGCACTCCGGCGGTGATCGGCGAGCTGCTCGCCGGCGTGGTGCTCGGACCCAGCCTGCTGGGGTGGATCGAACCGTTGCCGGCCATCAAACTGCTGGCGGAGATCGGCATCATCCTGCTGCTGTTTGAGGTGGGCCTGGAGACCGACGTCAAACGCCTGGCACGCTCCGGTGGCAAGTCCCTGACCGTGGCCGTGACAGGATTCCTGTTGCCCCTGCTCCTGGGTTTCGCCCTGGGTTATTGGGTCTTCAACCTGTCGCTCCTGGTGTCGCTGTTCATCGGCGGCACCCTCACCGCCACCAGCATCGGCATCACCGTGCGCGTGCTGGCGGACCTGAAGCGCCAGCACGCGCCCGAGGGACAGATCGTACTGGGTGCAGCGGTGTTGGATGACGTGCTCGGTGTCATGCTGCTGGCCTTGCTCTACGAGTTCTCCCTCGGTGGCGGGATCAGTCTGATCAACACCGGCAAGGTGCTGCTGTTCGTCGCGGCGTTTTTCGTGCTGGCCCCGGTGGCGGCCAAGCTCATTTCCGTGATCATCAATCGCTACGACGCCAAGAGCGAGATCCCGGGGCTGATTCCCACCACCATCGTATCCCTGGTGCTGCTCTTCGCCTGGCTGGCCCACACCATCGGCGCACCGGAACTGCTCGGCGGCTTCGCCGCCGGCCTGGCGCTGTCGCGGCGCTTTTTCCTGCCCCTGGGCGCGGCCCTGCAAACCGACGATGGCTTCGCCCACCGCATCGAAGACCAGATGAAGCCCATCGTGCATCTGTTCACGCCGATTTTTTTCGTCATGGTCGGTCTTTCCCTCGACCTGCGCAGCATCGACTGGTCATCGCCCTTCATCTGGGTGTTTTCCCTGTCGCTGCTGGTGGCGGCCATTGCCGGCAAACTCCTCGGCGCGTGGCTGATCAAGGAATCCTGGAGCGCACGCTGGGCCATCGGCCTGGCCATGATCCCGCGCGGTGAGGTGGGCCTGATCTTCGCCGAGCTGGGACGGGTGGCGGGAATCTTCAACAGCGAAATCTACGCCGGGATGGTATTGGTTATTGCATTGACGACGCTGTTGCCGCCTTTTGTTATGCGCTGGTTCTATGGACAATATGGCCGGCGTATGGCGGTGCAGGAGGCGGACTGAGCAGTGCGCAGTATCCTAAACTAGGGGCTTTGAAATGCGGCGGCTTGCCGCTGCTTTAACCAAAGCGGGAGCAAGCTCCCGCACTCCATATGAACTTGCTTAAAGCGAGGATGTAGGATTGGCATCGTCCGCCGCACCACGGCCACCGACGCTCCTGCCGGTGGGCGATGCCCACCCTACCCAACTGGTGATTACGCTGGCCGCCCTGTTACCACCCTTCGCGATGCGCTGGCTCTATGGGCGGTATGGACGGCGCAGCAGACGGCCTGAGCTACACGCGACATCCTAACCACGGCTGCGGCCTGTACTATAAAATAAGAATTACATAAATCGTGAGCGTCTTTGGAGTGCGACGGAAAACTGCCGCACTCCCGCCGACGCTTATTTGGCAGGGGACTTCGCATTGTATTTCTTCAGGACTTCCGCCGTCATGTCCATTCCTTCCTCCGAATACAGCACGGACATCTCGGTCTTTTCCAGCACCAGGGTGACCTTCTGCGCTTTCGCGACATCGGCGATGATCGCGCGGATATCCTTCACGGCCTTGCTGGTGAACGCACCCTCTTTCTGCCGGAATTCTTCTTGTGTCTCATTCACGCTGTTATTCAGCGCCCGG
>JAYUBZ010000307.1:0-3260 GCA_043740595.1 Gammaproteobacteria bacterium | reverse complement strand
TCGCTGCCGCGCGGGGTATAGACGCGGTCGTACTCCAACGCATCCATGACATTGCCTGCAACCGACTCGAAAATACGGATGTCGGATTCGCTGGCCTCCTTCAGGAACTTACGGCTGTTGTTCTGCATAACGGGGTTGACCACATTCCCCCAAAGATCGCTGGACTTGGCGGCCCGTTGCGCCTCCTCCGATTGATGAAAGTCGAGCATGGAGGCGGAATAGGGCGTGTCCAGAAAATCGCAAAGCGCGCGCATGGTCCTTTCCGTGTCTTTGGTGAGGTCTTCATACTTGACCGGGAAAAAGCGCCGTGGACCGATCTGGTCACGCATGCTCAAGGCCAATTGCTGCGTCGCCGCCCACTCCCGCGCGATATGATAGAAATGTTTCTCACCCACCACCGCCTTGCGGAACGACACCGCCACATCGCGACCGTCCCGATACAGGTAAATATATTTTGCGCTGGTGAAATAGGCTTCGATCTCGGGAAGGTAATTAATGTTGGCGAGACTCTTGCAACACCATGTCTTCGCACCCTTGGCCTCGGCCATCAAATCATACACAGCGCCGAAGACCGCCATCAGTGTATGTTCTCGGCAGCGTTTCACCACCGTATCCCGATTGAGATCGACCCCTTCCCAAGGGACGGGATTGTGCTCCACCAGCCGGCACACATCATCCACTAGTAGCATGAAATTCGCCTTGATCTCCAGATTGCCGTAGCCCGGGACCAGCGGCATCATACGCTGGAGGATATGCGGCGGATGCGGTGCTGCGATATCCGGCAATTGGTTGAGCATCAGACGCAGCAGATTCGAACCCGAGCGTTGTATACCGATCATGAACACTGACATGGCTTTCTCCTATTGAACAGAAACATTATTTCCGCCGGCCTGACCCGAGACATCCATTGCGGCAGGTCGCCGAGTGCGCGAACGCTCCATGTGACTGACGCGCAACAAGCTTCGGTCGACCATGAAATCCATGGACTGTCGCACACATTCGTCAATCGACTGCAGGGTGGTATTCAACAACAGCGCTGGGGTCTCCGGCTGTTCATAGGGCGAACTGATGCCGGTAAATTGGGCGATCTGCCCGGCACGCGCACGTTTGTAGAGACCTTTTGGATCGCGCGCCTCGCAGTCCTCCAGGCTGGCTTCGATGTAGACCTCGAAGAATCGCTCGCCACATATCTGGCGCACCATTTCGCGCTCGGCGCGGAAGGGTGAAATAAACGACGCGATAACAATCAGGCCGGCCTCCAGCATGACCTTGGCGACTTCGCCGGCGCGCCGCAGGTTTTCACGCCGCGCCTCTTCGGAAAATCCGAGATCCTTATTCAGTCCATGGCGCAAGGTATCGCCATCGAGCACGAATACCCGATGACCGCTCAACAGCAGGTCGCGCTCCAACCGGTGCGCGATGGTTGATTTTCCAGAACCTGAGAGTCCGGTCATCCACAGCACGCACGCCTTGTGACCGGCGATCATGTGGCGCAATTCACTACTTACTTCGCCGACGTGCGGGAAAATATGGCGCCCGCTTTTCACCACACTGTGGGCGTCCATACCCATGGAAACACCGCGCGCCAACGCGCGCGCAATATCCGGTCGCGTCACCAGGGTGGGGAGACTCTCGCCGGAAAAAAGTTTTTCCTGAATATCCGCTTCCGACATGAGTATGCGCTGCGTGGCCTCATGCGGGCACGACTTCTCCGTGGCGACACCACCGCAGGCCTCGCAATGAAACGCCGCCTCGAGAAATACAGGGGTGATCTCAAGGCCACCACTGACTGCGTCGCGCAACCTGGCCTGCAACGCCGACGTCGCCTGGCGCTCGTTCTCTGACCCGGTACCTGAGGAAAAAAATATGCGGTCGCAACCATAATTCTGGCTGACAATGGCATGTTGCAGCGCAGCACGCGCACCCGCGCCAAGTATCCGCCCCGGCAAGGGATTCGCGAAGATACGCACGTCGGGAAAATAATTCTGCAGCAGCAGCTGGCTGGCCTCGATGATGGCCTTGTCAGGCGCCGAACGGCTTTCAGCTGCGGCGTCATTCTCTGTATGCCAAAGCAATCCGTCGGATGACTCGAGGGCGCACTTCAACAGGTATTCCTGGGCGCGCTGCCACGGATTGCGCATGTGAAAGGCCGCCATGCTGTGCCAGCCATGCAAGGTCATCTTGCCTCGGGTCTCGCGCGGCCACAGGTGTTTGTTTTGCAGATAGGGGGCGTTGCGCACAGCGAGGAAGGCAATGGGTCCTCCCACCAGGTGGGTTGCCCCGCGCTGCTGCCGCGCAACGATACCCGGCTGCATAAGGAGGTCGTTGCCCCATACCGAGCGCACCTCTTCCGCCGGGTCCCAGGGATAGACATCCTCTACGATCATCTCGGCCACTGGGTTTGCGAGATAGGCCAGGGTAATTTTTGCACCAGGTCGCAGGTCGCGCGCCACGTCCGCCGTTATCGCCAACGTTACCGGCAGACCCCACGCCAGACCGCTCGGGAGTTTTTCCTTCTCGCACACATCACGATAGGTCGCCTGATTCATGAAGCCGGTCAGTGGAGAATAGGCGCCGCACGCCAGCAGTTCGAGATCACGCAGTTCGCACAACGACAATTCCACGTGTGCGCGGCCGTGCATGTCCCGTTGACGTTCCTGACGCTCGCCGGCTGGCACGAAGACCTGTACCAGCTCGCCACCGTAGGGCGCCACTAAACCATCACTGAGACGTATCGTTCTGGCGTAAAACACATCCAGGGCATGTTCATTCATCGGCGGTCCCTCGCTCTTGCATTTTTTAAAACAGTATCAGACCGACCAGGCCTGATGTCGGTATTACCCATACGACATCTATACGCAGGCGCATCAGCGCGATCAGTGCGGCGACCAATATCATCACCGATACCCAGTGATGCGGGGCTGTCCAACCGACGGTGACGGCCGCGGCGGCGATCATCCCGATGACCGCCGGGCGCACACCGCGCAGGGCCGCCTTGATGACCAATGAACGTTTGATGCGCTCAAGCATGTGGGTGCTGCCGACCATAAGCAGGGCCGATGGCAGGTAGATGCCGATGATCGCCACCACGGCACCCGCCATACCGGCGACCTTGAGTCCAATGAAGGCCGCGCTGACCAGGATGGGGCCGGGCGTGATCTGGCCCATGGCAATGGCATCGATGAATTCCTGATGGGTAACCCAACCATGGCCATTCACCACAATTTCCTGTATCAGCGGAATGAACACATAGCCCCCGC
>JAYUBZ010000306.1:0-3278 GCA_043740595.1 Gammaproteobacteria bacterium | reverse complement strand
GGCGACCGGGAAAACCACCCAGAGCACGGGTCACCGGCATTTCTGCAAGCTATGTGGCAGCGCGCTCTGGCTCTGGGATCCGCAATGGCCGGAGCTGGTACATCCGTTCGCATCGGCGATTGATACCGATCTCCCAGTTCCCCCCGAGCGCGCGCACCTGATGCTGGGATCGAAAGCGAACTGGGTGCCGGTCATCGCCGGTCCGCACGATAAAAAGTTCGACGAGTATCCGGAGGAATCCATCGCGCAGTGGCATCAGCGACTGGGTCTTGAACGCTGACGTCCGGAGACGCCCGCCGGATTAGTCCGGCTTGAGGAGGGTGGCCCGCCGCTTCGCAGGTTTCGCCGGCAGCAGCGGGCATTCGCCCTGCGCGGCGTGATGGCACGGAAGGTCACTCATGTGTTTGGGCGCCTGCTTGAGGTAATCGAGAAAGGTGCGCGCCACCATCGTGCGCGCCATCCTGGTGGTGTCCGCGGTGGTGGTTCTGTTCACCAGCCGGCCGGCCGTGCCGGGGTGAGGGCGTTACTCTGTAGCAGACGTAGGGTGGGCATCGCCCACCGCAACTCGGTAGCCGAAGCTCCCGCTGGTGGGCGATGCCCACCCTACGGCGATGGGTCTTAAGCGGGGGAGGACATTGATGGCCAACCTACGCACCAGAAAGAGCCAGGCACGACACGAAGGATGTTCTGATTAAGTCGGTTTTCATGTTTCGCTGTCGCGTCCATAGTCTGAATTTCCGCTGCGCAGGGCGCACCCTACCAAGGTGGCAAGTACTTGTTCAGAGGTTGCCTAATGTCCGCGGGCGAGCTTCTCGAACAGGGTGATACAACGCCGTTCAACTTTTATGTAACCCTTGTTGGAAAGGTCTTTGAGAATACGGCTCACCATCTCGCGCGAGGCGCCCACCATGTCGGCGATATTCTGGTGCGTGAGTTTCTGGGCGATGACTAGGTGCTGGTCCACGGGTTGGGCCAGGTCGATGAGGGTGCGCGCCACGCGTCCATAGACATCCAGTAACGCCAGGTTGCGCACGCTGCCGGACAGGCCGCGCACCCGCTGGGTCAGGGCGCGGATCAGGTTGTAGGCGATGTCCGGGTGGCTGGCGAGGCAGTCTTTGAAAGCACTCTTGGTAATCATGGCCACGCGCGTCGATTCCATGGTCATCACCGAGGCGGAGCGCGGTGCCTCGTCCAGCAGGGCCATCTCGCCAAAGTATTCACCCGCGCCCTGAATATTCAGAATTGCCTCGCCACCTTCGTCGTCGCTGATGTAGACCTTCACCTTGCCATACAAAATAATATAGAGGGAATCGGACTTTCCGCCCTCGCGTAATAATATAGTATGGGCAGGAAAGGTCTTGGCCAGGGTATGGCTGGCAATGGTATCCAGATCCTTCTTGCGGAGACCGGTGAACAGTGGGATGTTATCGAGCATGTCGGGGTTTACTTTATCACGATAGGCAGGAAGCGCGAATGCAGAATCGATACACATCCGTCACCGGTTGCCGCCCCGGCCCGCGCCGCCGGGGCCCGACGTGACCCCGCGTCGTATCACCCTGGGACTGGTCCTGGGTCTCGTGATCGGTGTCGCCGGCGCCCTGGGGAGTCTTACGTCCGTGGGGCTCAGCCTGGAAGAGCGTGTGGGTCTCGACGGGCTGTTTCTCCTGCGCGGCCCGCGTCCCGCGCCACCCGAGGTGGTGGTTGTTTCCATCGACAAGGCCTCCGCCGACCGCTTCGGTCTGCCCAACCAGCCACGCAGGTGGCCACGTCAACTGCATGCCCGGCTGGTGGACAACCTGAGCCGCGCCGGCGCCGCGGTGGTGGGGTTTGATGTCCATTTCGGAGAATTACGCGATCCGGCACAGGACCGGTTATTCGTGCAGGCCGTGCAACGGGCCGGCAACGTGGTGTTGTTCGAACATCTAAATAAAGAGATTCAAATCCTCACGGATGCCACTGGGCGTACTTCCGGCGAGGTGCTGATTGAGCGCCGCGTCCCGCCGTTTCCCGAGTTGGCCCGCGCGGCCGCCGCGACGGCGCCGTTTCCCCTGCCCAAGGTCCCGGTGAAGGTCAGTCAGTTCTGGTTGTACAAGGGCAGCGCCGGCGATACAGCAACCCTGCCGCTGGTGATGTGGCAGCTGCGGACGCTTGCCGCCTACCCGGAACTCTTGCGCCTGTTGCGCACCGCCAGCCCCGCGGCCGCCGCCCAGCTCCCGTCGGATGCGGGCGTCATGCTGCGCGAGGGCAGGTTGCGCGGCGTGATGGAGTCGTTGCGCTCGCTCCTGCGACAAGCCCCGGTGGGTGCCGAGTTGCGGGCACAACTGGCGGCAGACACCGCGCTGCCCATTGCTAAGCGCAAAATGCTCAACGCCCTCGTGCGTGTCTACCAGGACGATGACAGCCGCTACCTTAACTATTATGGTCCGCCGCATTCCATCACGACGTTGCCTTACTATACGGCGTGGCAGGCGGACGCCAGCCCGGGCGCGCCCGCCCTCGACCTGCGCGGCAAGATGGTGTTGGTCGGTTTCTCCGAGAATCAGCAGCCGGAGCAGCAGGATGGTTTCTACACCGTTTACTCCCAGGCAAACGGCTTGGACATCAGTGGGGTGGAGATTGCCGCCACCGCGCTCGCGAATATGTTGGAGGATAACCCGGTGCGCCCCCTCGGGTCCGTCGCGCAGTTCGCATTGCTCCTGGGCTGGGGCCTGCTCGTCGGGGTCATCGCCATGTACTGGCGCGTCGGTCCAGGCAGTGCAGTGCTGGGGGTGTTGGTCCTGGTCTATTTGCCGATGGCCTTCGAGCTGTTTAAACATCAGGCCCTGTGGCTGCCGCTGGTGCTGCCGCTGGCGATGCAGGCGCCGGCTGCGCTGTTCGCCGGGTTGTGGTGGCACTACCGCGATGTCGGTCGGGAGCGTAACCGTATCCGTCAGGCCTTTCACCATTATCTTCCCGAGCGTGCCGTCACGGCCCTGGCGCGCGACCTGAGCGCCGTACCTGGTGGCGAACTTATGCACGGCGTATGCCTGGCCACGGATGCCGCGCAGTATTCGACACTGGCGGAGCACATGCCGCCGCAAGAGCTCGCGCACCTCATGAATCGTTATTACGAGCTGATGTTTCAGCCGGTGCGTCTGCACCAGGGTTTTGTTTCCGACATCGTGGGCGACGCCATGCTAGCCGTGTGGGCACAAGTGCAACCGGATGCGTCCCAGCGGGCGCAGGCCTGCCGCGCGGCCCTCGACATGGCCCGTGCGGCGGATGGGTTCAGTCAGTCC
>JAYUBZ010000305.1:0-3671 GCA_043740595.1 Gammaproteobacteria bacterium | reverse complement strand
AAAAAAAGCGAAGAAGCCGAGGATGATCACCACGTCATGCAAGTTGGCAATGATCGCCGCCACGCCGAACTTCCACTCGAAGCGAAACCACAGATACACCACAATGCCGATGGACACGAACAGTAGCGCCAGGGCACCGTTCTCGAACAATTCGCGGCCAACCTGCGGACCGATAAACTCGGTACGCCGCAGCTGCGCCGCGGGGTCTGTGCGGTGCAGGACCCCCATCACCGCGTCGGCCAGCTTGGCGCCGCCCACTGCCTCCTTGGCCGGCAGGCGGATCAGCACATCGCGCGAGCCGCCAAAATTCTGCACCGTGACGTCGGCGTAGCCGCTCTGCTCCACCACCGAGCGGATCTTGTGCAAATCGGCGGTTTGCGGGTAATTCACTTCCAGCACCGTTCCACCGGTGAAGTCCACGCCGAAGTTGAGCCCCCTGGTCGCCAGAAAGAAAACCGCGAGGAGAAACGTGATCATGGAGATTACGTTGAACACCAACGCGTGGCGCATGAACGGGATGTCTTTGCGTATCTTGAAAAATTCCATGGTGTGCTTATCTCAGCGTCGGGTTTCTTGGTTCATGCCGTTTTGCGGCTTGAATTCCATTGGGTATTGCCGATGGCAAGCCGCTCGAGCTTGCGCCGGCCGCCGTAGATCAGGTTCACCATGGCGCGCGATACCATGACCCCGCTGAACATCGAAGTAACGATGCCCAGGCACAGCACAACCGCAAAACCGCGCACCGCTCCGCTGCCGAACATGAGCAGGGCGAGTCCTGCTATCAGGGTAGTGAAGTTCGAGTCGAGAATGGTACCAAAGGCACGCTCATACCCGGCATGAATACTGGCCTGCGGTGTATTGCCATTGCGCAGCTCTTCACGGATACGCTCGTTGATCAGCACGTTGGCATCGATCGCCATGCCCACAGTGAGTGCGATGGCGGCCATGCCGGGCAGCGTTAGTGTGGCCTGCAGGATCGACAGCAACGCGACCAGCAGAATCACGTTGACACCCAGTGCGATGACCGCGGTCACACCGAAGACCAGATAATAAACGATCATGAACACGGCGATCGCCGCGAAACCGATCCAGGTTGAATGAAAGCCGCGCTTGATGTTCTCGGCACCGAGACTTGGGCCAATAGTGCGCTCCTCGATAATATCGACCGGCGCCGCCAGGGCGCCGGCGCGCAGCAGCAGCGCCAGGTCGCGCGCCTCCTCGACACTGTCCAGACCGGTGATCTGGAAGCGCTTGCCGAGCTGCGTCTGGATGCGCGGAGCGGTGATCACCTCCTCGATGCGACGCGAGACGCGAACCGCCCGGCCTTCCGCGTCCAACACCGGTTTACCGTTCTCGTCCAGCTTGGGGTCGGACTTGGTCTCGACGTATACGACCGCCATGTGCTTGCCGACATTCTCGCCGCTGACACGCTGGTTAACGGCGGCGCCACGTGCATCCAGCGTGATGCTGACCACCGGCCCGTTCGACTGGCTGTCGAAATTCGCCGCGGCGTCGATGATGTTGTCGCCAGAATAGATCAGCTGTTTTTTCAGCAGGATGGGATTGCCGTTGCGCAGCTTATACAGCCGCGAGCCGGCCGGCGGCGTGGTCGTTGTCGGTAGCATGGTGCCTGGATCGGTATGCTCGTCATCCACCATCATGATCTCGAGGGTGGCTGTGCGCCCGAGGATGCGCTTGGCTTCGGCCGTGTCCTGCACGCCAGGCAACTGCACCACGATGCGGTCCCCGCCCTGCTGCTGGATCACGGGTTCGAACACACCGAGTTCGTTGACACGGTTATGCAGCGCCAGGATATTCTGATCGAGGGCTAACTTGCGTTTTTCCTTCAACGCGACTTCGCTTAAACGCGCACTGATGAGATATTCACCGCTGCGTTCCTCATCCGTCATGGTCAGGTCGCGCAACTCCTTGCCGATGATGGTGTGCGCCTTGTCACGCTCGCCGGCATCGCGGAAGCGGATATCGAGCCCGCCGGCGTCGGCCCGGTTTACCGTCAGGTAACGCACCTTCTGCTCGCGCAACAGCGTGCGCACGTCGTCGACATAGCGCTCTTCGCTCTTTTTGATGGCGCTGACCATATCTACCTGCATCAGGAAATACACACCGCCGCGCAGATCCAGTCCCAGGTACATGGGAGAGGCGTTGAGCGCCCTCAGCCAGCGCGGCGTGGCCGGGAGCAGATTCAGCGCAACGGTATAGTTCTCACCCAGTGCCGTCTGGACCTGGTCGCGCGCCTTGATCTGAGTATCGGTATCGGCGAAGCGGACCTTGATACCCTTCTCGTCCAGTTCGCCGGGGGTATACGCGAGATTCGCCTGCTTGAGCGCCTGCTCCACCCGGGCCAGGGTTTCCACGTTCACCTTGTTGGCGCGGGTGGCGGAGATCTGTATCGCCGGATCGTCACCGTAAAGGTTGGGCAATGCATAGATCAGCCCCGGCAGGATGATCGCCAGGATCAGGAGGTAGCGCCACAGAGGATATTTATTCATTATCGATCTTTAACTGTCGGTGAGCCGGGATAGGTCACTCAGGCCGGGAGGCTTGTGCATGAGATTCATTATATGGCTAAGCGCTACGCGGATTTGATGGTTCCTTTGGGTAAAACGGAGGCAACCGCATGGCGTTGTAGCTTGACCTCCACACCGTCGGCGATCTCGACGCTTATAAAGGTATCGCCCACCTGACTGACCCGACCGATGATGCCGCCGTTGGTGACTACCTCATCACCCTTGGCCAGGGCATCGATCATGACCTTGTGATCTTTGGTACGCTTGGATTGCGGACGGATGATGAGAAAGTAAAAAAGCAGGAATATCCCACCCAAAAAAACAAACTGCACCATCGAGCCGCCGGGGGCGGCACCCACGGCGGCCGCCGGGCCTTCGGCCCAGGCATCGGAAATTAACAGATTCATCTATAGTTCCTTCAATATATTTGGAAAATTCGCGTCGGGTCCGGCTGCCGTCGGGGGGCTATTACACTACCGGGCTCTCCTGACCGCGCATACAATAAAACTTATTGACGAAATCATCCAGCCCTTTTTCCGCGATGGCCTGGCGCAGCCCGCGCATCAGGCTTTGATAATAATGCAGGTTATGGATGGTATTCAGGCGCGCACCCAGGATTTCGTTGCAGGTATGCAGGTGCCGCAGATAGGCGCGACTGTAGTTTTTACAGGTATAACAGTCGCAACGCGCGTCCACCGGCGCGGTATCCCGGGCATAGCGGCTGTTGCGGATCTTGACCGCCCCGTCGTGGGTAAACAGCCAGCCGTTGCGCGCATTGCGCGTGGGCATGACGCAATCGAACATGTCCATGCCCCGACGCACCGCCTCCACCAGGTCCTCCGGGGTGCCCACCCCCATCAGGTAACGCGGGCTATTCGCCGGTAATTGCGCCGCCAGATGGCCCAAGACCCGCAACAGTTCAGGCTTCGGCTCGCCCACGGACAGCCCGCCGATGGCGTAGCCATCAAAGCCGATCTGGGTCAATCCGGTGAGGGAGATCTCCCGCAGGTGTTCGTACATGCCACCCTGCACGATGCCAAAGAGTGCGCCGGGATGTCCGGTGTGCGCGACCTTGCTGCGCTCGGCCCAGCGCAGGGACAACTCCATGGACTCGCGCGCCTGCAGTTCCGTGGCAGGATACGG
>JAYUBZ010000304.1:0-6553 GCA_043740595.1 Gammaproteobacteria bacterium | reverse complement strand
CTAACGAAGCTGTAGAAAAACCCCCTGTTCGCAGGCCGATGAATCAGGCGCGATACAGGGCGATAAATCATCAGATAGGCCTACTGCTTTCGACATTGTGTGCGAATCCCTGCCATACAGGCCCTGGTGCGTCTTCGTTGTTATTTCCATTTCCATCCTCGACTTATCCTCTGTCCGTTGTTTAAGCAGATTTGTGCTGATTTGGGGGTTTTTCTACAGCCTCAACGCGAAGCTAACCGGCGCGGCGCTGTTTGCCGCGTCCGGTTGAGCGTTGTGTTAGGGCTTAAGCTTTGCAAGCTCGTCCACCGCCTTAATAACTCTTGGCAAGAGGTCATTTTCTTGCCCGAGAATTGCCTGAAAATTTGCTGCTGCATCGCCCGCTGCTTTGAATAAGTGAACATTGTTACGGACGTCTTTGAGTTCTTTAACGGTATCCCACAGATGAGCAACGTCAGCGCCGGTATTACCATTCACGCTCTCCCAGGCTTCGATAACCTTTCCGAAGGTACGATGTCTCGGATTAGCGGGAAGAGGGTAACCACGCGCCTCGGCCACGACCCGTAAAACAGCTTCAGAAATTGAAGCTGCCACAAGTAGTGCCGCTTTGATAGCGCCGGCACGAACTGAAAGCCCCAGAGGTTTCTTCCACGGCTTTTCTCCAACTTTTCCTTCTGCCGTAAAGTGAACAGAGTCGAGCATGTGGCTGTGAAACTTTAGATACTGATATTCCTGCGAAAGGACATCCGCTACTTCAGACGGCATGTGTTCCCAGAAAAAATCTCTTAGGACACCCAACGATGGCAGGTTACAAGTGGGAGGATCAAAAAAGAAATCTACGGCCATTTTCGAATGCTCCCTTTCTAAGCCCTAACAGTGGATTAGACAGAAGTCTGCCTTTTGCCTTGTTATACAGAATTCTGTCTAAGTCGGTTTGAATTTCCGTAGAAGCTATCACATAATCCCGCCAACGATAAGGACTTCGTAAGCAGTAACCCACCCAAAGGATGGCGCCATGGACGATCAAACCATTTCCCGGTTCTGGGATAATTACCTCGAAAAGTTAAATACTTACGGTGTCAAACCTGCGGTGTTGCGCTGGCATGTTCAGCATGCGGAACACTACATCAAGGCCTTTTCCGACCGGCGCTTGAGTACCCACACGGCCCAAGATATCGAACAATATCTCCAGGGCAAAGGCAGAAACGCCCGGCTGAAAGACTGGCAATTCCAACAGATCGTCACCTCGTTACAGGTTCTGTTCGTCGATCTCGTCAAAGCGACCTGGGCGCCTGCCTTTCCGTGGCAGGACTGGCGAAATAACGCACGTGACTTGCCTGCAACACACGCAACCGTGGCACGTGACTACGACACATCCCTGCTAATGGATGACACCAAATCTGGTGTAAATGCCCACCAGAAACAGCTTGATGGGATACTCAAACAATTCAAGGATGCTTTTCCGGAACACGTGGAGCGCCTGATCACCGAGATTCGTCTGCGTCAGTACTCAATCCGCACCGAACAAGCCTACTTAGCTTGGCTGGCGCGTTTTACCGGTTTTCACAAAATGCAGAATCCGGCCAACCTTGATCCTGGCGCCATTGCGGCGTACCTGGAACATCTGGTGGTTAAACGTCGTGTTGCGGGCAGCACGCAGTCCCAGGCGCTCAATGCGCTGGTGTTTTTCTATAAGCATGTACTGAAAAAGGAACCGTTTGAACTGGGGCATTTTGCACAATCCAAAAAACCACGACGTTTACCCGTTGTGCTTACGCGAGAGGAAACCCAGCGACTTCTTTCCGGCATATCCCATCCATCGATGCTGCTTATGGCAAATCTTTTGTACGGGTGTGGATTGCGCCTCATGGAGTGTGTGCGCCTGCGGGTATTGGATATCGATTTTGGTTATCAACATATCCTCATCCGCAATGCCAAGGGCAGCAAGGATCGTATCGCGCCCTTGCCTAAAACACTTTATGAGCCGCTCCGCGCACAACTCCGTAACGTCGAAGAACTACACAAATCCGACTTGGCTCACGGACTCGGGAGCGTTTATCTGCCGGATGCGCTGGGCAGAAAGTATCCCAATGCCGCCAGGGAGCTCAAATGGCAATACGTCTTTCCGTCCAGCAAAGTTTCGACGGACCCCCGTTCGGGCGCGGTACATCGTCATCATGTCCATGAAAACGGGCTGCAAAAATATATCAAGCTCTCGGCCGACAAGGCGGGATTGAATAAAAAGGTAAACTGTCACGCACTGCGCCATTCCTTTGCCACGCACCTGCTGGAATCTGGCTACGATATCCGGACGGTTCAGGAATTGTTGGGTCACGCCGATGTGTCGACCACGATGATCTACACCCATGTACTGAACAGGCCCGGTGTTACCGTCACCAGTCCATTGGATATCTTGCCGGTGAGCCGGGTTTGATTATCAGTCGGCAAACCAAAAAATATTTTGGAAGGTCGCCGGGTTACGCCTATCGGGTTTATTCAGGCACGCTCCCACCAAGAGGTGTGCGAGCGCCATCGTGAAACAGGGGTTTGGTTTCGTATAACACCGCTCCGCCGTTCTTAATCCTTCCGGCCTGCCTGCGACTCGACGTCGCGGTAAAAGTCTGTCAACGAAACGTCCAACGCCTTGCATATCCAATTGATCTGCTTGGCCGTGGGGTTGGTGGGCCGTTCTCGATGCGGTTTAAGTTGAGGGGCGCGCCGCTTTTGGCGCGTCCCTCTCGGGCGCACTGTTAGGCGCGAGATTCGGATCAAGGGGCACCATTTCGGCAAGCAGAGTCTCTGGCGCAATGTCCTGTTCGTGAGGCCAGGTAACCGCCCCAAACAGGATGCCTACCTGATTGAAGTAATGCACATCCCGAAGCTCGCGAAATACGCCAAAATCAAGATAGGGTTTTAGGTCAAAAATTCCCTTTCGCCCATCCTCGATCTCGACATAAATACGATAGTCCGGCAACGATTTAACGGTTTTGACATCCCAGTACATGGTATCACCTCACAGGGGGTCGATTTTGTAGGGGCTCTCGCCACTGACCGCCAACTCCCAATCGGCTATCAACTCATCGCGGTGAAGCTCGATCCATGCCTGCACCAGCCTCAACTGCTTGCGGGGCAACTCACCAGAGAGAACTTCGCCATCTCCAATGCCAATGGATGCCTCAAACTCGGCGTACTTCGCGTGGATATGCGGTAGGTGGTGATGTTTATTGTCGAGGAGATACAGGCGAATGATAATCCCGTAAAACATGGAAATAATTGGCACGGATAGCACTCCTTATAGTCGCGCAATCTGTTGTCGCCTGACTATAATTCGACACCCTAAAAGTCCTGTTGCAACGGGACTTTGTAGGGTGTCACTAAAAGTCGACTTCAATATTTTCATGTAGTTACTATCCCAGAAACGGGACATCAGGGTCAAACGGTTTACACAATATTCAATGTATTCAGGCACGCTCCCGCCAAGAGGCATGTGAGCGCCATCGTGAAACAGGGGCCTGGTTTCGTATAACACCGCTCCGCCGTTCTTAATCCTTCCGGCCTGCCTGCGACTCGACGTCGCGGAAAAAGTCTGTCAGCGAAACGTCCAAGGCCTTGCATCTCTAGTCGATTTACCCGGCCGTGGCGTTCGTGGCGCTGTTCTCGGCACGGCTATTTGTTTCGGATGCCACTACGCTGCGCGTTCAGGAAATACTGCACTCTCTTGCTCCCACCACCGGGATTACTTTATCCGATACACCAAATGCGATGTTTTATGCCCCGTATATCCTCCGCAACATGACGTATACGTCATGTTATACAAAACGAGAATGTCTTAGCCTGTACGAGCGCCCAAAAAAAGGAATATTCAATGCTCGTTCTCACCCGAAAACCTGGACAGCTCGTGCTGATCGCCCCCAAAGCCCTCATGCCTTCCGGGCTATCGGTGGCGGAGGTGTTTGCAGCGGGGCCGCTGTTGATTGTGGTGAACCGTGTCGATCGCAGTCATGTGAGCCTGGGGATAGACGCGCCGCAGTGGTTGTATATTGAGCGGGCGGAGCGGGGGCATCATTAGTCCCGGCGCAGCGTTTTTCGCCTTGTTGGTGGGGTGGGCGATGCCCACCCTGCAAAATCTAAGCGTGGTCGAAGGTGCTCCGCCTCCGCGGCCGGGTGAAACCCATAACTCACCGTAACAATGCCCGCGCCTTACGTCTGGCTTCCTCTGCAGGAATGGGTTTTACAGTTCCGCTATCCAGTTCGCGTGCCCGTCGCCTGGCTTCCGCCAACCAGTCTTGGGCGATTTCGTTTTCAGACGGCGCATCAAGGCTGAGCAATAATTTCTGCGCCAATTCGGCCCGCCGATCCTCTGGCAGGTGCAGGGCCTCGTCTTCGATTTGTTTCAAATTCATATTTATCTCCTGTTCGGCTTTGCTCGACGCTGCGTTGATCGCTTTGGCGGTCACTCAGCCTTACACCCCCATCCTAACCTTCCCCCTTTCAGGGGGAAGGGACTAAAAGCTACTCCACGGTCACCGACTTCGCCAGATTACGCGGCTGGTCCACGTCCGTGCCCTTCACCAACGCCACGTGGTAGGCCAGTAGTTGCAGCGGAATGGTATAAAGAATCGGCGCGGTCCACTCGCCGGTTTCCGGCATGCACACGATGATCGTGCCGGGCTCCGCGGCGACGTTGCAGGATTCTTCGGAGAACACCAGCAGTTCGCCGCCGCGGGCGCGCACTTCCTGCAAGTTGGATTTGAGTTTCTCCAGGAGTTCGTCGTTGGGTGCCACCGCCACCACCGGCATGTTGGCGTCCACCAGGGCCAGCGGTCCGTGCTTGAGTTCGCCGGCGGCGTAGGCCTCGGCGTGGATGTAGGAAATTTCCTTGAGCTTGAGCGCGCCTTCCATGGCGATGGGGTAGTGCACGCCGCGCCCGAGGAACAGGGCGTGATGCTTGTCGACGAAGCGCTCCGCCAGGGTCTTGATGTTGTCGTCCAGTTCGAGCACTTTCCGGATGCGGCCGGGCAGGTGTTCGAGTTCCGCCACCAGTTTCTTTTCCGTGGCAGGCGTCAGGCCGTGGCGGCGTGCCAGCACGATGGTAAGCAGCAGCAGCGACACCAGCTGCGTGGTGAAGGCCTTGGTGGAGGCGACACCGATTTCCGGACCCGCGTGGGTGAGCAGCACCAGCTCGGACTCGCGCACCAACGAACTCTCCGGCACGTTGCAGATGGCCAGCGAATGCGCGTAACCCAGGGCCTTGGTCTGCTGCAGCGCGGCCAGGGTGTCGGCGGTCTCTCCTGATTGGGAGATGGTGACGATCAAGGTGTTGGGCAACACCACGTGCTTGCGATAGCGGTACTCGCTCGCCACCTCCACGTTGCACGGCAGGCCCGCGAGGTTTTCCATCCAGTAGCGCGCCACCATGCCGGCGTGGTAACTGGTGCCGCAGGCGATGATCTGCACCGCGGTGATTTTGTCGAGGATCGCCGGTGCCGCCACGCCGAAGGCCTCTTCCAGGACGCGGTGGTTGCCGAGTCGGCCTTCCAACGTATCGGCCACGGCCTGGGGTTGTTCGTAGATTTCTTTTTGCGTGAAGTTGCGATACTGGCCGCGATCCACCGCGTCGGCGGAGGCCTCGGACACGCGTACCGGACGGTCGACCTGGTTGCCGGCGGCGTCATAGATGGCGCGCTCGGTGCGGCGCAGGTCGGCGACGTCGCCGTCTTCGAGATAAATCACCTGGTGCGTGACCGGCGCCAGGGCCAAGGCGTCGGAGGCGATGAAGTGTTCCTCGATGCCCACGCCCACCACCAGCGGGCTGCCCTTGCGCGCGCCGATAATGCGATTGGGTTCGGAGGCGCTGATGATGCCTAAGGCATACGCACCCTCGAGTTCGGCGATGGTGGCGCGCACCGCGGCCAACAGGTCCTTGCTGTTGGCGTGGTGGTGTACCAAGTGCGCCACCACTTCCGTATCGGTCTGGGAGGTGAAGACATAACCCAGGCCTTGGAGTTTCTTGCGCAGCTTGTCGTGGTTCTCGATGATGCCGTTGTGCACCACGGCGATCACGTCGTTGCTCGCGTGGGGGTGGGCGTTATCTTCACTCGGGACACCATGGGTGGCCCAACGGGTATGGGCGATACCGGTGACGCCCTGGGTGTGCCGCTGGGCGATAGAGGCCTCGAGCATTTTAACCTTGCCCATGGCACGCACGCGCACGAGCTGGTTGTCCTGATCCAGCACCGCCACGCCGGCGGAATCGTAACCGCGGTATTCGAGGCGCTTCAGGCCTTCGATCAGGATGGGGACTACATTGCGTTGGGCGACGGCGCCGACGATGCCACACATGACTGTTACCTCGTTTTGTTTCAGTGATACTTAATTTAGGTGTCTCTATAACTAACTGGTGGATGCGCTGCGCTCGTGTGTCCTCTGGGTACGTGTGCCCTTTGGGTATACTCCACCCTACATTTCTGCTGTGGTTGGGTATTACCCACCCTAACTTTCTGGTTGGTGGATTCGCTGCGCTTAATCCACCCTACATACTATATATTGGTAGGGT
>JAYUBZ010000303.1:0-5120 GCA_043740595.1 Gammaproteobacteria bacterium | reverse complement strand
CCCAAGCACCATTGGGCGTTCGATATCACCACGGGTGCGTGCGTGGAAAAGGGCAATCGCCCCCTGAACAAGTTCGACCACAAGGTGGAGAAGGGACGTCTACTGGCTCATTGGTAGACCGAAAAGTCCCGTGTGTTGCGGTGGATCGTCGTGTATTACTCGCGCGACCGGCGCCGATAGCCACCGCGCGGCAATGGCCGTACCCGCCGGTGGATGGATCTCTCGATGTCATCCTGAAACTGCTCGCTGCCCAAGGCCCAGCCGGCATTGGTTGCTTCTGCGATGACTTTGCGGGTTGATTCATCCATGCGCGACAGACAGCGCTTCCTATACTGCATGCAGCGTGTCTGCTCATCGGCGGCGAGGGCAGTGTAAACCGGGTGATCGAGAATCAGCGGGTCCGCCTGGCACAGGCCGTGAGTGGCGTAACTCGACCAGGGGTATTCAGCGGGTGAACTGACGAGGCCGGCGTGCACCGGGGTCTGCTCTATATAACAGTAACAGGCAAGCAGCCATGTTTGTGCCTCGACCACCGTTGATTTGTAGCGTCCGGCCCATGGGTTGCCCGCCTGTTGGTTCGACTGATTGTAGTGGTGTGACCATTGCCGTCCAGTAGCTTGCATGAGGCGCGCTACGCCGTCCGGGATTTCCGGAGTCAGCAACAGGTGCAAATAGTCGGGCATCAGCACATAGGCGTGCAGTGCGCAGCGGTAACGCCGGCTGTTGGCGGCGAGGCTATCGAGAAAAAAGCGATAATCCTGTTCGCCGCTGAATAGCGTGCGGCCGGGGCTGCCTAGGTGTCGCACATGCTGCGGCAGCCCCGACAGCCGATATCGGGGTGGACGGGCCATACTTTGATTATCCTGATTTAAGCCGCCCGCTGCATGACCGCCATGCAGCGGGCGGCTTAATGTTCAGTCGTTGAAATCCGCTGCGAGCAAACTGAATAAGTCGGAATAGAACTCAGGATTGTATTGGCTGAACTGTAGCGCCACGCCATTCGGCTCGGCACGCAATACGCGCGCCGACAGTCGCCGTTCGATGGGCAGTCCGGCAAACAGGCAAGGGAATCCAACCTGCACCGCCATGCCGAGGGCGAGTCCTTGGTGCACAATTTCGATAAACGCACCGTGCATGCTCAAATCGCGGATGGAACCACTGCCATAGCACGTCATGCATTGATTCAAGCTGACATGCATGGTGACCGCCTTGCGCGGATAGCGGCGCAACTCATTTTCGTATGGGCTGGCGCAGGCCATACGCGCCAGCCATTGGGTTGGTTGTAAATCGTGAACAGACATTTCACTGCCACCTTGCTTCCTTTTCATGAGATTCTCCATGTTGTGATGTAGGCGTAATGCTTTATTGTGCGTCTCCGCCGGAATGTTTTTACGTAATTATCGCTGGTGCTTTTCGGAGATTTCGACAGAGACGTAAATAACAAAATGCTAATGGGTTTTCCTTACCCGTAACGCCAACCCGGCATTGTAAGAGCTTCGAAAATATTTAGAACCATATAAGGTGCCACTCAGCGCGTTGTACAAACAGTTCGTCGCGGAAAATCAAAAGGGTCAGTGTGACTGTATTTTCAGCGGCGGGTGGCGCTAAGGGACCAGTGTAGTCATGTGTTCATGACAGTTTCATTTTGATGGTCTGCACGCCACCCCTCTCCTGGGGACACGAACCATTTCTGAGGGGTCGCGTTGCTTCTGGTTTTGATCGGTATCAAGGACGGGGTTACTGTTGCGTCAGCACCGGGAGGGGCAAGGCTAATAGTATCGCTGCTGCCCGACAGCGTAATTCCTGCACTCAGCCACGATGTTTCGTTGGCGGGGAGCGGGTCTCTGTCAGAGGTTGTTGACGCCTGATCGGGCAGTCTGTTCAGCCACCAGCCGTGCCTTCGCGCGACGCGATTGGGTAAGCACAGTGGCGATGGTGGAGAGGAGCAAGCCCTTGTGTACCGGCTTGGCGAGGAAACCCTTGGCACCGACGCGTCCGCTCCATGCGCGATCCGTGGCTTGATCGGTGCCGCTGATGATGATCACGGGGATGTCAGCGGTTCTGGCGTCGTGGGACAACACGCGCGTGGCCTCGAAGCCATTCATGTTCGGCATGACGATGTCCATAAGAATGAGGTCGGGCAGACGCGCCTTGGCGGTGGCAACGGCCTCCAGACCATCCAACGCCGTCAGGGTTTGATAACCCACCGCGGTCAGTTGAGTTTTAAAGGCATGCACGATGGTGCGTGAGTCGTCGACGATCAGGATGGTGGCACCCGTGGAGGACTCGATGTTCTGCGCGCCTTCCCCTTTGTGCCTGAGCATCCGCGCGAAGATGTCCTTAAGCGCAAGTTGTTCCATGACGTATCCCCTTTTCTTGTTGGGTCGAGTAACCAGCGGGATCATGGGCGGCCTGCCCGGATACCTCGCTTAAGAAAAAGTATACCTGCACGTAGCGAAAAACCGCTAATCCATTTGTCGGAATATCAAACGGTTAGCCCGGATTCATCAGGTGGTGGGTCTATCGGCCTACCCCGGGTACTGGCCGGCGGAAGCGTGAATTGTGGGGTTTGGGCGGTCGGTATGGTCGGTTTTCCGCCACCCGTCAGGCGGGCGGCGGATTACGCGCTGAATGTAGAACTAGGGTCCGTGCCCCGCTTCCTGCAATGCCTTTTTCACCAGGGGATCGCGCAAACGGGCGAATTGGCGAGGTGCTATGTACTGCAGCACCTCCTTGCCTTGGGTGTCGAGCATCAAGTCCAGGCCTTTTTGCGGATAGAGGAAGTGCTCCATGGTCTCGCTGCTGCGGAGACGCACCTCGGGTGCCCCAAAGCGTTTGACGGCGGTGTCGGCGTCGAACTGGGCGTCGGGTATGAAAGTAATGCTGCCGATGGGGGCTTGGTAGGCGAGGTTGATATCGTCGGGTCGCAAAACGAACTTGCGGGTGGTGCTGTCCATAAATTCAACCGTGAGGGCGCGTTTGCGCATCTCCTCCACCACCGCCTGGTCGAGCATGGCGACCAGGATCATTTTTCCGTGGAGCACGCCGGCGGTGAAATGGAGGTAGTACGCCTCCAGGGCGCCCGGTTCACCCGGAGACGCAATCACGGCGATCTCTATATCCTGACCAAAGCGCTGGCGCGCCTCGCCCAAGGTGCTTTGGGCCAGTACCAAGCCGAATACTTTCGATCCGCCATCGGCCAGCGTCTCGATCTGCCAAGGCAGGTTTTCGATGGGCGCTGCCGCCTGTGGCGGTACCACAGGTTTTGTTCCCGGGCGCAGCAGGGCGAACAGGAGCGAGGCGACGGCGATGAGTGACAGCGCGATGATGGTTGGCTTCATGATGATGGTTGGCTTCATAGGGTCTACCGGAAAGACAGGTTTCAAACCGGAGCGGGAACCTGGATGAGCGGCCGCGCCGTGACGTCATACCGATTCTTGCATAAATCCCTTGTGTGTGGCGAACACTTTACCTCGACACGCAAGGCGGCAGCACGCCCATATACCGTAGTTATGCAACAGAGGTAGATTCAAAACGATTAACAATTAGACGTGGTTATTAAAAATCGATGTAGTACCCCAAACCGTAATAGCTAACGTCAACCGTATAGAATTGCCCGAAGGGGGCATAACCTTTGTAGGCCTCCAGCATAAGACGGGATCCGCGACGCATCGGTGGAGGTTGGCCGAATTCGAGGCCGATCTTGAGACTGGTACCGGCCGCCCAGCCGCGTTGTTGCAGCCAGCGCGTATGCACCCCGCCCACCAGGCGCGCGTGCCACAGGACATCGTCACTGCTGCGGTATTCCGCGCCGGCCAGCAGCGCTGTCCGATCCAGGTCGATGTGGGTGCGGCGGAATATGTATTCGCCACCGGCGTAGACGCGCCAGCGGACGATGTCCTTGGCGAGTAATGCGTCGATCGCCTCATAATCGACATCGACACGGGTCGGTGCCGTGCCGCGCAGTATGGTTTCATCCCCCAGATGAGAACTTTGGTGAAAGACGCGCAGCCTGCCGGAGTAAGTCCCGCGCCGGAAGGTCAGCGGAAAACCGATCAGGTAATCCGTGTTGACCAGGTCTTTCGAGGGCGCGTCCAGATTAAATTGAGAAAGCACGCCGGCAAAAATACCCATCTGCCATTCGTAGGCAGCGGATTTTCCGCGCCACCGGTAGAAGCCGAAATCGCCACCGATACCGACCAGGGCGGCATTCAGGCGGAGGGTGGCAGTGCGGGCGCGCACAATGGAAAAGGAATTTTGTGGCGTTTTCGGATCGGCCAGCAGCGCTGGAAATAGATCGCCGATGGGATACTGCACGGAGTAGGACGGGGCACCGGCTACGCTGGCGGACTGCACGCGCACTTGGAGGCCGCGTAATCCCCGGACCCCGGCCAAGGCGTTTTCCGCCGCGCGCACACGACCCGGTTGGTCCGTGTAGAGAATGATGTTGGCGATACCGGCATGGGTTTCGACGCGAAAACTCTCGGGATTCCACAGCAACTGCCTCTCCAGCAGGGCGCTCAGATAACCTGTCAGATAGGCATTGTCGGCCGTGTCCGGGTCTGCCACGGCGGCGGTGGCATGTAAAAAAAACAATAAGACCAGCCCGGCTGGCAGCCACCGCGCATAGCGTTTCTTCTGATGATTGTGCTGGATGTTATTCGACAAAACCACGCCACTCCGCAATGCCAGTGTCTCCCCAGGCGTGATCATAGCCTCAAACGCCCAGGAGTCGATACTATGAAAGTTAAAGCGCCGCGCTGTGTCGGGTGCAGGTTCGGTCTCGGATTAAACAAATTATACCCATATTGAGCCGGGGCTATGGCTGTATGCTGATCGTCCTGCGCAAAAAAATCTGTTATCCACAAAACTGAAACCACGAGGCCCAATTTGTTCGCTAATGAAAAATTAGAACAATATACTTTCCCTCTACTATTCAATAATAAAATAGGGACATTTTAGATGAAGACTTTGCGCAAAGGTGATCGCGGCAAAGAAGTAGGTAAACTTCAAGAAAAGCTTATTGCCGCTGGCTATCGTATAAAGTTGGATAATTCTTTCTGGGACGAGACTGACAAGTCGGTGCGGGCATTTCAGTGTAAGAAAGGAATGTTACCCGA
>JAYUBZ010000302.1:0-2283 GCA_043740595.1 Gammaproteobacteria bacterium | reverse complement strand
GCCAACGTCGCCCCCCGCGCCATGCAGGACCTGTGCGCCGCGGCCCTGCGCCGGGACGAAAAGGCCGCGCAGGCCATTGATGCTCGCCTCCAAGGCCTGCATACAAAATTGTTTATCGAGGCCAACCCGATTCCGGTAAAGTGGGCGCTCACCCAAATGGGACTCATCCAGGAGGGTATACGTCTGCCGCTGACACCCTTTTCCCCGGTGCATCACGACACCCTGCGTCAGGCCATGCGCCAGGCCGGCGTGGAGTGCTAATCGGGTTGTATCCCAGACTCCTTATCCGTATCTTTATATAGAAGAGACTACACGTAATGACTATTTCCCGACCTGGATCGATATTGGCGAGTTTGGCCTTGTTGTTGGCCGTGGCAGGCTGCAGCACCGGTGCCAGCAAAGACCTGCCCCCCGCTGAGCGTGTGCCGTCCCTCGTGGTGCCGCCGGATCTTAACGCGCCCAAGAATGAGTCGGAGTTGAGCGTCCCGGATGCCACCAAGGGCGGAACCGCGACCTATTCGGGTTATGTGGGCAGTGCGTCCACGGTCAATACTTTACAGCTGCTGACTGCCCCCGGCGATCTGCGCATCGAGCGTGCCGGCGGTCAGCGCTGGTTGGTGGTGAAAGGCGAGGCGGAGACTCTCTGGCCCGCACTCAAACTCTTTCTGCAAAAGAACCATCTGGCCCTGGCGCGGGAAAACCCCGCCACCGGCATCCTGGAGACCGAGTGGACCGAGGATACCCTGGACCGCAAAACCCTGGTGAGCGACGCCCCCGGCACGCGCGACCAGTTTCGTCTGCGTCTGGAGCGGGGCACCACCCCCGGGACCACCGAAATCTATTTATCCCATCGCGGCGTGGTGCAGATCGGCTGCGACAAGAATCACCTGTGGCAGTTGCGTCCCCCGGAGCCGGAGATCGAGGCGGAGATGCTGAGTCGCTTGATGTTATTCCTTGGCGCGCAAGAGGCACAGGCCAAGGCGCTGCTGAGCGCGGATAAAGACAAGGCCGCCCCGCATGACAGGCCGCGCGCGAAACTGACGACCGCCGAGAATCACGACATCAACATCGTGCGCCTGTCCAATGATATGGACACGGCCTGGCGGCGCGTGGGGCTGGCCATCGAACATGTCGGTTTTGTGGTGGAAGACCGCGATCGTACCAAAGGTCTTTATTACGTACGCTCCAGCGATGCCGTCAAAGAAGCAGCGCGCTCGAAAAAGGGCTTCTTCTCCTGGTTCGGTGGCGGCAATGACGAGCCGTTAGCGCAGCGCTACCAGATCAGCCTCGTGGCGCAATCCACCAGCGACAAGCTGCCCACCACGGACGTACAGGTGTTGAACGCTACGGGTGCCGTCGACACCACTGCGGCGGGTCAACGCATCGTGGAGTTATTGTTCCAACAACTTAAATAAGGCGAGGTGACCGCCGCTGAACCCGAGACCCGGCATACGATTCACCTCCCTTGGCAGCGGCAGCCGCGGTAACGCCACGCTGATCGAGAGTGACGGCATCTGTGTCATGCTGGACTGCGGATTTACCCTTAAGGAATTGACCCGGCGGTTGTGCCGCGCCAATGTCGAGGGGACGGCCTTGAGCGGCATTATCGTCACCCATGAGCATGGCGATCATGTGCGCGGGGTGGCCGCCGCGGCGCGACAATTCAAACTGCCGGTATGGATGACCCATGGCACCTTGAAGGCGGCTGAGGCCCAGTGCGGTAATCTGCCGGATGTACGCGTGTTCAGCGCGCACGAGCCCTTTGCCATCGGTGCCCTGGAAGTCCGGCCCTTTCCCGTGCCGCATGATGCGCGCGAGCCGAGCCAATTCACGTTCTCCGACGGGGACCGCCGGCTGGGGGTGTTGACAGACACCGGTGCCTCGACACGCCATATCGAGGACAGCTTAAGCGGTTGCCACGGCCTGCTGCTGGAGTGCAATCACGATCGCGACATGTTGTTCGGCGGCGAGTATCCAGCGTCCTTGAAAGAGCGGGTCGGTGGCCCCCTGGGTCATTTGGATAACGATGCTTCGGCGCAGTTGCTGGCACGGCTGGATAACTCGCGTCTGCAACATCTGGTGGCGGCGCACCTGAGTGAGAAAAACAACACGCCCTATCTGGCGCGCGCGGCCTTGAGCGGGGCGCTCGGTTGCGACGATTCCTGGGTGCAGATCGCCGACCAGGAGCAGGGCCTGGCGTGGCGTGAGTTGCGTTGAGGCAGGGTGCGGAAGGCGCTCTGTAGCTGATTTGGTGGATTCGCTGCGCTTAATCCACCCTACATA
>JAYUBZ010000301.1:0-4322 GCA_043740595.1 Gammaproteobacteria bacterium | reverse complement strand
AATGAAACCGATACAACGCCACCTGCTGTCCACCAGCCTGATCGCCGGCCTGTTGGCCTTTGCAACCGCTCCGGCCCTGGCGGGTGGTGCGCTCATCATGAAAACCGGCAGGGCCACGTTGTGGGACAACAGCCAGTTTCTCGACGGTGCGCGACGCACCTTCGACGACTCCAGCTGGCGTACCTTCGCCCTCGCCTGGGAGCATCGCGCCCGCCACGGCATGGGGCTGGGCATGGAATACATCACCTATCGCCACAGCTATACCCCCGCCAGTTCCGGCGACGGCCAGGCGAAAACCCAAATCATCCTGTTCAGCGCGCGTAAATATTTCGATGCGTCCAGCATCGTGCACCCCTTTGTCGGCGTGGGCATGGGGCTGGGTCACACCAGCGTGACCGGCGGCGCCAGCCTCGGCCCGGATGTGAATTTTGAGGTGCAGGCCAACACCGGCATCGAGCTGCGTTTTGACAACGTGGGTTTCTACGTCGAACTCAAGGGTCTTTACAACGATAGCAACGGCCCATCGGGCAACCGTTACGATCCGTCCGCCACGGGCGTATTCGGCGGCATGAGTTTTATCTTTTAGTTTGCAGTGCTCAAGCTTGCCGCCGCACTCCATAAAGATTTTGTAGGGTGGGCATTGCCCACCAGCGGAAGCATCGATGCCCCGTTTGGTGGGCGATGCCCACCCTACAAACGGCGAGGAGCAAGGTTCGGCGTTGTTACCTGCCGAGTATCTCAGCGATGATGCGCGCCTCTTCCGCCATACCGGGCCGGCCGGGGGCGTCGACAAACAGGCCTGCCAGACTATCGCCATGCTGCCATGCGGCGAGCGCCTCGATGTAACGACGCAACACCTTGGCATTGCCGCCGCCGGTGAGCCCCACCATGAATCGACCACCGGGATGGGGCGGCGCCTCAGCGTCCGCGTGCCAGCAAAGCCCGGCGCCGGTGTCGGCCAACAGCGTGAGCACGGGGGGCGTGCGCCATGCGGCAGACGGCAGATCGACGCATACCGGCTTGTCCGAGGTCAGCACCGATAGCGCGTGCACCAGCCAATCGCGGTCGGGCGCGATCGTGGCGGACACGCGCAACAGCAGCCCGCTGATCGACGCATGCAGTGGATCGACCAGGGCACGAAACGCGGCCCAGTGCGCGTCAAACACGACGCTGCTGTCCGGACGCGTCAGTTCCGGCGGCAGCTCCAGCACGAACTGGAACTGCGCATCACACTCCCCTGGCCAGCGCCGCACCTCGACGGCATCCACCGCGGACCAGGTCTCCGCCGGCAACAGCACACTGCGCAGCCGATTACTGTAGAAACAAAAACGCCAGTCGGCCGGCAATTCCGCCGGGTAGAAATGTCCCTCCCAGGCCGGATACTCCCAGCCGCGCATTCCTATAAGTAGGGGTTCAGTCATGACTCATCCGATTAAGAATCTTCCCGTGGCGCCCTGTAGCGCGCCCGCCCTTCCATTCCGCCGGCAATAATTGTACCTTCGCCGCAACCGGCGTGATACCGTGAGACACTGCGATGGCGCAGTTTGGTTACCCGCCAACACCGCCCCCACCACCGGATTGCGACATGAGCAAAATCCTGGAATTCCGCAAACCGTCAGCCAAAGCCAAAAACAAAGGCAAGACCCTGTGCCTGCATGACTTTCACAAATGGCAGCTGCAGACCACGACCAAGTTCGATGTAAAGCTGGGGAAACTGGTGAGCGTTTTCCGCTGCGAGCGCTGCGGCAAGCAAAAAAATCAACTGGTCTGATGCATGCGGGTAGCCAGCAACAGGACTGCCCGCACGCATCCGTCAGGCTAAATCACTCCCCTATATTCAGCAACAACCCGCGTTTGCGCGCGCTGCGGAACACGGCGAGAAAAATACCGATGCTGCCGCTCAGGTACAGGACATTCAACACCACCGCCGTGAAAAAATAGTTCGCGTGGAACGCATGCTGGTACAACAAGGTGCGCATGCCCTCGAACACATAGCTCGATGGCAGGGCATGAGCAACGGACTGCAACCAGCCAGGCAAAACCGCCACGGGATAATAAATTCCGCTCACCGGCGCCACGGCAAAGATCGCCACCCAGGCCAGATTCTCCGCCCCCAGACCGTAACGCAGTACCATCGCCCCCACCAGCAGGCCGATGGACCAGCCCATGACCAGGAGATTGACGAAAAAGGCGATGAGTGGCAGCCCCATGTCAAAGATCGAATAGTGATACAACGGTATAGCGAGTAGCGCAGCACCGCCCACGCCGATGGTGGTGCGTATCAGGCTGATGGTAAGCAGCGCGCACACCAACTCGTAGGGCCGCAGCGGGCTGGCGAACAGATGACCGAGATTGCGCGAGTACATCTCCTCGAAAAAAACCGTGGACACGCCCAACTGTCCACGGAACATCACATCCCACAACAACACTCCCGCCAGCAACACGCCGGAGGCCTGCGCCAGCAGCGAGCTGTTGCTGGAAAGGTACTGGCTGATAAATCCCCACAGTATCATTTGCATGGTGGGCCAGTAGGCCAGCTCCAGCACCCGCGGCCAGGAACGCCGCAACAAATAAATGTAACGCAACACCATGGCGTAAACACGCATGGGCGAAAACGCCATGACCGCCACGTTCATCAGCGTCCGCCCTCGGCCAGGGGTTGTTCTGCCGGCGTGGCGCGCGCGATATCGAGAAACACATCCTCCATGTTTTGCCGGCCGAAGCGTGTCAGCAGACGTTGCGGCGTATCGCGGTCGACGATGCGGCCGGCACGCATCATGATCACATCGGTGCACAACCGTTCCACCTCCAGCATGTTGTGCGAGGCCAGCATGATGGTGGCATCGGTGCGGGTCTTGTACGCCATGAGGTAGCCACGGATGCGATCGGCCGTGTCGGGATCCAGCGAGGCGGTGGGCTCGTCCAGCAACAACACCTCCGGCTCGTTCAATAACGCCTTGGCCAGCCCCACGCGCGTCTTCTGACCGGCGGAGAGACTTCCGTAGGGACGTTTGAAAAAGGCCTCGATATCGAGATCCCGCGCCAGGCGCGTGAGTTGCGCGTGCACATTCTTCAAGCTGTAGAGGCGCGCGAACACCGTGAGATTTTCCGCCACCGTCAGACGATGCGGCAGATCCACATAAGGCGAGGAGAAGTTCATGCGCGCCAGCACGCGATGGCGATGGCGCAGCATGTCCGCCCCCAGCACTTGGATATGCCCGGACGTGGGCAACAACAGGCCCAACAACATCGCCAGGGTGGTGGTCTTGCCGGCACCATTGCCGCCGAGCAGGCCGCAGACCGCGCCCCGCCGGATACTGAAAGAAATAGCATCCACCGCCAGGATTTCACCATAGCGTTTACTGAGGTCCTGGACGTTAATCACCGAAGCGGGCATTGTGTTATTTTATCGCAATGAATGAAGGAATAGCGCGTAGCATTGCTCAAACGCCTTGCCGCAGCAACCCTGTGGCGGGTGTGCCGCACCCCGGCGCGAAAATAGGCGCTTGCACAAGCCCGCCGGCGTCCTTCCCTCACCGCCGCTCCACGCCACACGGAGGCAGGCCACACTGTCAGGAGCCGTATGACCAACCCGCCGCTGACCGATAACGCCCCCCTCGAAAAACGTGTCGCGCGACTGGAGCAGAGGCTCGACCCGTCATCAGCGCGCGACCACTCTGCCGCGCGTGTCACGCCCCACCCCGCGTGGGCGCTGGGCCTCGCCAGTATTGCGTTGACCTGCGGCTACCTCGGCCTCGGTCTGCCGCAACATTATTACCAGCCGCTGTTCGCCGGATTGTTTCTATTGCTCGCCTACCACCGCGGCGCGCTGCATGTCTATGCCAACCCGTGGCGCTGGCCTATGATCCTGCTCAACGCCCTGCTCCTGCTGCTGGTGTTCAAGTTGCTGCTGGGCGGCGGCCTGAGCTACCCCTTCGAGTGGCTTAAGGTGCCAACGATGCAACAGGTGCCACCGCTGGACGACACCTGGTCGCAAAAATACCTGCCGCACTTTCAAATGGTCTGGCAGAACGTGCCAGGGGTGAGCGATTGGTATGTGAACATCACCAAGATCCAGTCGATGCTGCTCGTCGCGACACTGTTCGGCGCGCTGTTCCGCTTTCAGCCGTTCGCCTCGCTCACGGCGCTGGCCTTGCTGGTGGTGTCGGCGCCGAGCTATCTGTCGTTCGAATGGGATTGGGTGCTGTTGTTTCTGGTGGTGGGTGG
This sequence comes from Gammaproteobacteria bacterium, assembly GCA_043740595.1. GTDB lineage: Bacteria > Pseudomonadota > Gammaproteobacteria > Acidiferrobacterales > UBA6901 > JANNJF01. Next base: position 95 of record JAYUBZ010000301.1, on the reverse strand, counting down.
GGCGGCGTTGTATTTGCAGTCGGAGACGACGCGCTAAACAACGCACCGCCTTGCGAACCCCAACGGTCTTTGTGCTGTTGTAGGTTGGGGTGAGC
>JAYUBZ010000300.1:0-3396 GCA_043740595.1 Gammaproteobacteria bacterium | reverse complement strand
AGCCCGCCGCGGAGAGGTGGCAGAGCGGTCGAATGCGGCGGTCTTGAAAACCGTTGAGGCGCAAGCCTCCGGGGGTTCGAATCCCTCCCTCTCCGCCATCTCTAAATACATCGCAGACCTTCATCGTCCCGTCCCCGTTCGCCTAGCATCATTGGCCAGCGCCGCTGTGGCCGTTACACGGGGTGTAAGGGCAATCTATCATCGGATGAGTCGATAGGCGCACGATTACTGCGCGGCGGCAAGTACTCAAGCGAAGCCTATCTCGCCACCCATTCCAGAGCGACCCTTGTCCACACTGACCTAGCCCCTTGGCCTCACAGGGCCTGCTCGATGGCCCGGATATTGCAAACTTTTCCGGCTGGTGTCGTCACGGGGAAGCCCATGGAAGTTAACATTCAGGCGGCGAACTGCGTCAGTCCGGGCTCAAGATATGTGTATTTTTCAGTAACACAGCACCAGTGGATCGATCATAAACAGTAGAGGAGTATGGGCGTGAGTTTGCTTAATAATCTGAAGATACGCACTAAACTCAATGTTTTTGTTGGGTTTATTGCCATATTGCTGGTTGGGGTTGGTGCCACCGGTTTATATGGTATCCACGTTTCGAAAAACGCCCTGGCAAGTGTCTATAACAGCCATTTGATCGCCATTAACGATCTCAACGATATCCGCAACCACCAGATGCAGATACGACTTGAGCTGCTGTCGGCGCGTCAAGAAACCGACGCCTTTGAGATGGTCGACGCCATGGATCGGGTGCGCAGCCAGATTTTTCTGACCGACAGTATTCTCAATCCCTATGGGGAGAAACACCAGGTACCGGAGGAAAAAAATCTATTCAACGCCTTTGTGGAAGCGCGGCTGAATTTTGGTCGTACGGGTGTGCTGCCTATGATGGACCTGCTCACAAAAGGGGAGACCGACAAGGCCGATAAGCTGCGTAAGCAGGTCATGGACCCAGCCTATAACAAGGCCTCCGCTGGCATCGATGCGCTCATCCACTATCAGGTGAATGCGGCGAAGCAAGAGTTTGATCGCGTCACGCTGATCACCAACCGCGTTCAGGTCTTTTCACTTGCCAGCATTAGCGCTGGGCTGGTTCTGTCGGTGCTGATTGGTTTTATCATTACTCGTTCCATCAGTCGTGGTGTTGCAAAATTAGAAGCTACGGCCCTCAAACTTGCCGACGGTGACCTGACTGCGCGTGCCACGCTCCAGAGCAAAGACGAATTGGGCGAAGTAGCGGGGGCATTCAACCGCATGGCGCAGGATTTTTCCGCGCTCATCAGTCAGGTGCGGAATTCAGCCGACGAGGTGGCCGGATCCGCCAGCACGCTGTCGGACACCGCTGCGCGAGTGCAAAAGATCTCCCGCGGACAAACCGATCAGGCCGCTAGTGCAGCCGTATCGATTGAAGAATTGAACCAGGCGGTGAAAGATATTGCCGGTCGGGCGGAGAACGTCGTGACAGCCGCTGACGAAGCCAGCGGTTTAGCAGACCAGGGACGTATCGTAGTGAATGATGCAGTCAACGGCATAGAAAAAGTCGCCCGTACAGTGAATGAATCCGCGCAGCTGGTCGCCGCATTAGGCAAGCGTTCCAATCAGATCGGGCAGATTATCCAGGTGATCAAAGGCATTGCCGAACAGACAAATCTTCTGGCTTTAAATGCCGCTATCGAGGCTGCCCGTGCCGGGGAGCAGGGACGGGGTTTTGCCGTTGTGGCAGACGAGGTGCGGAGCCTGGCAGAACGTACTGCCAATGCGACCTCGGAGATCTCTGAAATGATCACGGCAATACAATCGGAGACCAGTGGCGTGGTATTGACCATGGAGCGCGGCAGTAGTCAGGTCACTAGCGGCGTCAAGCAAGCGACTCAAGCGGTCGAAGTCCTGCAGAAGATCAACAACAGCGTCAAACATGTGGTCGAGATGATACAAGGTATAGCATCCGCTACGCGCGCCCAGAGCGAGGCGACCAATGAGATCACCGTGCGGGTCGAGGATATCGCGCAGATGGCACGTGATAACAGTGCGTTTATAGAGCAGACTACCGATGCGACACGCAACCTGCATGAACTATCCGGCAAGTTCCAGGCTGTTGTCAGCCGCTTCAAAATGTAGCGATGGCTCTTGTGTATGCAGCTATTTTCGTAACGCTGTGTCCTTGCCTCATTTTATATTCCATCGAAGTTGTAAGATCCCTGCCTGTTCCAGCGCCTGTGTCTTAAAGATACCCGAGATACTCGTCGACTTTCCCTGTCGTGTATCTATCTCTGACATCAACCGCTAATGGCAGGAGACTACGTGTGCTGCCGGCAAGAACCTACCTAGTCCAGTCCAGACCCTCGACGACCATACTGGGTCACGGCCGCTTGGGCGAAGGAAGAAGCCGGACTGGGCATTGATGGAAACCGTGGTTGTGCCTGGCCCGTGTCGAGTTGCTGCCGTGATGGGGTTCATAGTGGCCTGAGATTTTTCTGACGCGGGGTGACGATTATCTTAAAATAGCGCTGTGGTGGGCCTGCTCGTAATGGAGATCCACCTGACATATCTATATAGAATATAGTTTATATTAATTATATAAGACATTGTTATATATAGATAAAGATATAATTTATCTTACTACAGGTTGCCCATGGATTATCTGCCAATTTTTATCGCCGTCCGTGACAAACTCTGCATCGTGGTGGGAGGTGGGGAAGTGGCGGCGCGCAAGGTGGCGTTGCTGCTACAGGCGGGCGCCAGTGTGCGTGTGGTGTCGCTTCAACTCGGAGAGACTCTGGCCCAACAGCTGGCCCAGGGCGGCTTGAGCCATCGTGCCGGGAAGTTTGAGCCAAACGATCTCGATGGCGCAAGCATCGTCATTGCCGCGACGGATGACGAGGCCGTCAATCGCGAGGTCGCACAGGCCGCCGCAGAACGCCGCATTCTGGTTAATGTGGTGGATAGCCCGGAGCTGTGCTCATTTGTCATGCCCGCCATTATCGACCGCTCACCCTTGGTGTTGGCGGTATCCAGTGGCGGCGCCGCGCCGGTGTTAGCGCGGCTGTTGCGCGCGCGGCTGGAGTCGCTGATCCCTGCTTCCTATGGACGTCTTGCGACACTGGCTGGGAAATTTCGCGATCAGGTTAAAAAACGCTTCGCCCGATCCGCGGACCGACGCATTTTCTGGGAAAAGATACTGCAAGGGCCGATCGCAGAGATGGTCTATAGCGGACAGGACGCCGCTGCGGAGACGGCCTTGCAGAGGGCCCTCGACAGTGAAAGCGGCGCGCCCAACCGTGGTGAAGTTTACCTGGTGGGGGGTGGACCCGGTGACCCTGATTTACTGACCTTCCGTGCATTGCGCCTTATGCAGCAGGCGGATGTAGTGGTCTATGACCGATTAGTGGC
>JAYUBZ010000299.1:0-5936 GCA_043740595.1 Gammaproteobacteria bacterium | reverse complement strand
GCTATGCGCTGCGGCTCGGATAATTGCGGCGACAATTTTAGCAGGGCATTGTTGTCCGCGTCGGTCCAGACGCCGACTGCCAGGGCCCGATCTACGATGGCCATGGTCTGCTGGGCCACCTGCGGGCTGGCCGGCGGGCGTTGCGGGGGGGCGTCGTCGACGCTGGTGGCTGCGGCACGCGGTTGTTTTCCCTGGCGAGCCTGGAGCTTGGACAGGGATTGCTGTTCTTGTTGCAGTTGCGCTACATAAGTCTGGAGTTCATCTTTCAAAATGGTACGGATGGATTCGCGTATTAATTGCTCATCCGGTGGTTTCATCGCGGCGATGGCGGTGGCCGGATCGATGACGGATTGAGGTAGCGCGGCAGTTCGCTCCGTCTCGGATATTCTCGTCCACAGAAAGGCGAACCCACTGATCTGAATGAGAATAATGACCATCAGGAGGATTCGGTGCGGCCCGATGCGTTTGCGCTCTTTGCCCGTGCCTGGGGGTCGCAATGGTGGCAGGGGCCGCAGGGTGGGTTGGTCGGCCATGGCTAGAGTCCGAGCCGTTCCCATACCAGGGTGGTGGGACCGGCGCGGTTCATGGTGTAGAAATGCAGTCCTGGCGACCCGGCGCTCAGGAGTTGGTCGCACAGGTCCGTGGTCACCTCCAGGCCGAAGGCGCGTATGGCGTCAAGATCATCGCCGTATCCTTCCAGCCGTTTGCGTATCCAGCGGGGGATTTCGGCGCCGCAGGCGTCGGAAAAGCGCGCCAGCTGTTTGTAATTGGTAATCGGCATGATGCCCGGCACGATGGGAATGTGGATGCCCAGTGTCTCGCAGTCGTCCACGAAACGAAAGTAGGCATCGGCATTGTAGAAGTACTGGGTCATGGCCGAGTCTGCCCCGGCATCGACCTTGCGTTTGAAGTTCAGCAGGTCCTGTTCCATGCTCTTGGCCTGCGGGTGCATCTCCGGGTAGGCCGCCACTTCGATGTGAAACCAGTCGCCGGTCTCGGCGCGGATAAATTCCACCAGCTCGTTGGCATGGCGCAGTTCCCCCGGCGAAACGCTGCCGGACGGCAGATCGCCGCGCAGGGCCACCAGGTGACGTATCCCCAGGGCCTTGTAGCCGTTCAGGATGTCGCGCACATTCTGGCGGGTGGAGCCGACGCAGGAAAGATGCGGTGCGGCGGCCTGGCCCTGGGCCTGAATATCGTTGACGGCGTCGTAAGTGCCGTCACGGGTGCTGCCACCGGCGCCGAAGGTCACGGAAAAGAATCGTGGCTTGAGCTGGGCCAGCTGTTGCGTGGTGGTGCGCAGGTTGGCCCTGCCCTCCTCCGTCTTCGGCGGGAAGAATTCGAAGCTGAAGCTGCGGGAATGATTTTTCTGGGAGTCCATGGGTGCTACCCGGTGCGTGGGACTAGAGGCCTGAAGGCCGCAGTGATTGTCTCTGCGGCCTTCGCCCTACCCCCTGACGGAGTGAGTCTTAGTAACGATAGTGGTTCGACTTGTAGGGTCCATCGGCAGGAACGCTGATGTACGCCGCCTGTTCCTTTGTAAGCCGGGTGAGCTTGGCGCCGATCTTCTTCAGGTGCAGGTGCGCCACCTTCTCGTCCAGGATCTTCGGCAGTACGTACACTTTCTTTTCGTAGTTTTTTGGGTGATTGAACAGCTCGATCTGCGCCATCACCTGGTTGGTGAAGGACGCCGACATCACGAAGCTCGGATGGCCGGTGGCGCAACCGAGGTTCACCAGGCGGCCTTTGGCCAGCACGATGATTCGTTTGCCATCCGGAAAGATGACGTGATCGACCTGCGGCTTGATCTCTTCCCACTGATATTTTTCGAGGGACGCGATGTCGATCTCCGAATCGAAGTGGCCGATGTTGCATACGATGGACTGGTCCTTCATCGCCAACATGTGATAGTGCACGATGACGTTCTCGTTGCCGGTGGTGGTGACGAAGATATCGCCCTGCTTGCAGGCATCGTCCATGAGGACCACGCGGTAGCCTTCCATCGCCGCCTGCAACGCGCAGATGGGATCGATCTCCGTGACCCACACGGTCGCACCCATGCCGCGGAAGGCCTGGGCGCAACCCTTGCCCACGTCACCGTAGCCGAGCACCACGCAGATCTTGCCGGCGATCATCACGTCGGTGGCGCGCTTGATGCCATCGATGAGGGACTCGCGGCAGCCGTACAGGTTGTCGAACTTGCTCTTGGTCACCGAGTCGTTGACGTTCATGGCTGGCCACAGCAGTTCACCGCGTTCCTGCATCTGATACAAACGGTGCACGCCGGTGGTGGTCTCTTCCGTGACGCCGCGGATGCCCTCGCCGATTTTGGTCCACTTCTTCGGGTTGGCCGCGAGGCTGCGTTTGCACAGGCCAAGGAAGACTTTCCATTCCTCGTTGGCACCCTTGACGGCGTCGGGCACGCTGGCCTTGGATTCGAATTCCGTGCCCTTGTGGATCAGCATGGTGGCGTCGCCGCCATCATCGAGGATCATGTTCGGGCCGCCCAATTTACCATTTGAGCCGTCGGGCCAGGTCAGCGCCTGCTCAGTGCACCACCAGTATTCCTCCAGGGTCTCGCCTTTCCAAGCGAACACCGGCACGCCGGCAGCAGCAATCGCCGAGGCGGCGTGATCCTGGGTGGAGAAAATATTGCACGAGGCCCAGCGCACTTCGGCGCCCAGGTTCACCAGGGTTTCAATCAACACCGCGGTCTGGATGGTCATGTGCAGGGAGCCGGTGATGCGCGCGCCCTTGAGGGGGTTTTTGCCTTTGTACTCCGCGCGTAATGCCATCAAGCCCGGCATTTCGCTTTCGGCGATGGCGATTTCCTTGCGGCCCCAATCGGCCAGTTTGATGTCGGCGACTTTGTAGTCGGAGAAATTCGGATTGACGATGGCATTCATGTTGCGTGCTCCTTAAAAAGAAATAATTAAGAGAGCGCCGTTTTTTAACTGACGTTCTCTCCGAGCCTGGCAGGTCTGACCTGTCGCAACGCTCCTCGGAGAGCAACGCCTCGCCGCGAACGCGGCGACTTTGTGCTGATTTATGCGTGGGCCACGGCCTTGGCACCCTTGATGCCGGCGGCATCGCGCAGGATCGCGGCCTTGTCGGTGCGCTCCCAGGTGAAGCCTGGTTCGGTGCGGCCGAAGTGACCATAGGCCGCTGTCGGCGTGTAGATCGGGCGCAACAGGTCCAGGTCCCTGACGATGGCGCGCGGACGCAGGTCGAAATGCTGCTGCACCAGATCGGCGATCTTCGAATCCGCAATCACGCCGGTGCCGAAGGTGTTGACGTGCACCGACACCGGACGCGCGACGCCGATGGCATAGGCCACCTGCACTTCGCAGCGCTGCGCCAGGCCCGCGGCCACCACGTTCTTCGCCACATAACGCCCGGCGTACGCGGCGGAACGATCCACCTTGGACGGGTCCTTGCCGGAGAACGCACCGCCACCGTGGCGCGCCATGCCGCCGTAGGTGTCGACGATGATCTTGCGCCCGGTAAGACCGCAGTCGCCCACCGGCCCGCCCACGACAAACCGTCCGGTGGGGTTGATGTGGTAAACGGTCTTCTTGCTCAGCCACTCCGCCGGCAGCACCGGCTTGATGATTTCTTCCATCACCGCTTCCTGCAGTTTCTTGTGCTCGATGTCCGGCGAGTGCTGGGTGGACAGCACCACCGCGTCGATGCCCACGGGCTTGTCGTTTTCGTAACGCACCGTGACCTGGGACTTGGCGTCGGGACGCAGCCAGGTGAGTTTGCCGGAGTGGCGCACTTCCGCCTGGCGCTTCACCAGGCGGTGGGCCAGGGTGATGGGCATGGGCATGAGGACGTCGGTTTCATTCGAGGCATAACCGAACATCAGGCCCTGGTCGCCGGCGCCCTGGTCGAGTTCTTCTTCCGGGGTGCGGTCCACGCCCTGGGCGATGTCCGGGGATTGTTTGTCGAGGGCGGTGAGCACGGCGCACGACTGCCAGTCGAAACCCATGGACGCCTCGTAACCGATACGCTTGATGGTGCCGCGCACGATGTCGGTCATGTCGACCCAGGCGGTGGTGGTGATCTCGCCGGAAATAATCACCATGCCGGTGTTCACCAGGGTCTCACAGGCAACGCGCGCCTTGGGGTCCTGGGTCAGGATGGCATCGAGGATGGCATCGGATACTTGATCGGCGACCTTGTCGGGATGGCCTTCCGAAACGGATTCAGAGGTAAAGAGGTAGCTGTCTGCCATGGCGGCTCCAAAATGGGGGTGTGCGTAACGGCTGTTCTTTGATAATAAAGGAGGCGCAGTTTATCAAGCTTGGGTGAAATTAACACCCGCCCTGACGTAAAGAGGGGTCAACACTGCTCCCAGGGCAGGCCGTGGAAGCGCCAGCCCCCCCGGCTGCTGCGTTGGTGGTTTTCGTCCAAGGCGCCCTCGAAGCCTTCGGCCACGTTATAAACCTGCTTGAGACCGGCATCCACCAACGTTTGGCCCGCCTCCAAGGAGCGCACACCACTGCGACAGATGAGCAGGAGGGTCGCGGCCCCCGTAGCCCCGCCCAGGATAGCTTGACGGACCTGGGTAACGAAGTGGGGGTTCACTGTCCAATCAGGCTCGTCGATCCAAGGGATGTGGATGGCGCCCGTGGGGTGACCGACAAACAGAAACTCCATTTGCGAGCGTACATCCACCAACAGCGCATTGGGCTGGTCCTGGATCAGCTGCCAGGCTTCAGGTGGGGACAGGGTCTTGACCTTGTTCACGGGCGCGCCTCCTTGGCATCGCGGTTCACTGCATTTGTGCGGGCGAGGAGTTACTATAGGCCCTATGCAGCCTCGCCTCCAGCGCGCCATTCAACTCGAATCGTCCAGTACGTCCGCGCCCGCCAACCGGATTAAGCCACCGCGTCCCTTAGTGCGCGCCGCGGGACGGGCCATTGCGGACTACGGCATGATCCAGCCCGGTGACCGCCTGTTGCTCGGGGTATCCGGTGGCAAAGACAGTTTGAGTCTGTTACATACCCTGCTCCACCTGCGGGACAAAGCGCCGGTGTCCTTTGAGTTGGGCGTGGCCACGGTGGATCCGCAAATCGAGGGCTTCGATCCGCGCTCCTTGCAGCAGTACATCCCCGCCCTGGGACTTCCCTACTATTACGAATCCCAGGCGATCGTTGCGCGGGCACTTAAGACCATGCGGGGTGATTCCTTCTGCGCCTATTGTTCGCGCATGCGTCGCGGTATCCTCTACGCCACGGCGCGTCAGCATGGCTACAACGTGGTGGTGCTCGCCCAGCACCTCGACGATTTTGCGGAGTCTTTTATGCTGAGTGCCTTCCACGGCGGCAGTCTGCGCACCATGAAGGCGCACTATTTGAACGATGTTGGGGATCTGCGCCTGATCCGCCCCTTTGTGTATGTGCGCGAACGTCAGCTGGTGGATTTTGCCCGCACCGCAGGTTTGCCGGTGATCGCTGACAACTGCCCCGCGTGTTTTCGCATGCCCAGCCAGCGACTGCAGATGAAGGCGCTGCTCGCGTCCCAGGAAGCCAGCCACCCAACGCTGTTCGCCAATCTTTTGCATGCGATGCGACCGCTGATGGGCGAAATTAAGAATATCTCCACTCCACTGCAATAATTAGCGAATATCCGAGTAATAATTCGGATATTTAGGATATAAAAAGCTATAAGTTTGTAATTTTTATCCACTCGCTACCGTATTCTACGAATTAACTGAATAATATTGTGATACAAGGCTATTTTATAGAAATACCTATTGTTGTGGATGTAGGATTATTGAATATACCAATTTATTAATAGAAGGTGGGAAAATTTATCGATAATTTCCCTAACCCACTGAGTCGAATTCATGCCTACACTAGATATTATTTAAGTATTTCCCCTACAGGGATTTTCTGAATAACGCCACAAACCTATGACAAAATGCTGAT
>JAYUBZ010000298.1:0-2616 GCA_043740595.1 Gammaproteobacteria bacterium | reverse complement strand
CTGCAGCACCTTGGTGGGATGAATATTCTTGTTGGTCCAGTCCATCTCGGACACGTGCACCAGGCCCTCGACACCCTCTTCGATCTCGACGAAGGCGCCGTAGTCGGTAATGTTGGTGACCTTGCCGAACAACCGGGTGCCTTCCGGGTAGCGGCGCGCCAGATCGACCCACGGATCGTCACCCAGCTGCTTCAGACCCAGCGACACGCGATTGCGCTCGCGGTCGAAACGCAGCACCTTGGCTTCGATCTCGTCACCGATGGTGAGCACTTCCGAAGGATGTTTCACGCGCTTCCACGCGAGGTCGGTGATATGCAGCAGGCCGTCCACACCGCCCAGGTCGACGAAGGCGCCGTAGTCGGTGAGGTTCTTGACCACGCCCTTGACGATCTGACCTTCTTCCAGATTCGACAACAGGGATTCGCGCTCGGCAGACATTTCTGTCTCCACCACGGCACGCCGCGAGACCACCACGTTGTTACGCTTGCGGTCCAGCTTGATGACTTTGAATTCCAGCTCTTTGCCTTCGAGGTAGGTGGAGTCGCGCACCGGGCGCACGTCCACCAGGGAGCCGGGCAGGAACGCGCGGATCGTGTCGATCGCGACGGTAAAGCCACCCTTGACCTTGTCGGTGATGATGCCGGTGATAACGGACTGGGCTTCGTACGCCTTCTCCAGCACATCCCATGCCTTGACGCGGCAGGCCTTCTCGCGCGACAAGCGGGTTTCGCCAAAGCCGTCTTCGAGATTCTCGACGACGACTTCCACCATGTCGCCGACCTTGACGGTCACATTGCCGTTGGCATCACGGAACTGCTCGGCGGGTATCACACCCTCGGATTTGAGGCCGGCGTGAACCACGACGACTTCGCTATCCACGCGCACCACTTCTCCGATGATCAAACCGCCGGGACGCATGGGGGAGGTGATCAGACTCTGTTCGAATAACTCGGCAAAACTTTCGGTCATGTTGATGTGTGGTCCTGTTGTGGGAATGGTCGGCGAGGCCGCTTCATCCCGTAAATCCGCTATCCGTCATCCTGACCGTTGCGGGTTTGATGTTGATGAAAATAAAATGAGATCCATAGACGTGGCGCTTGCTCGATGTGAAAACGACGAACCTTCACACGTCCAAACGCGACTGCAACCGAGCCAAGATGTGGTTCACCACCTCGGTAATGCGCATGCTCGAGGTATCGAGTATCTCGGCATCGGCGGCAGGCTTGAGCGGTGATGCCTCACGTCCAGCATCACGCGCATCACGCGCACGAATCTCCCCTAAAAGGAGCGGAAGACTAACATTCAACCCCTTTTCCTTCAACTGTTTATAACGCCTCTCGGCGCGTACTTCCGGGCTGGCGGTAAGAAAAATCTTGAGCCGTGCCGTGGGGAAAACCGTGGTCCCCATGTCACGGCCATCCGCCACCAGACCCGGGGGGCGACAGAAATCATGTTGTTTTTGCAGCAGGGCTGCACGAACTTGGGGCAAAACCGCGACTTCCGAGGCCCAGCGGCCACATTCCTCGGTGCGTAACCGGGCACTGACGTCCTGCATATTAAGGTACACACGGGCGGGGCTGCCATCCGCCTGGGGTTCGAAGGCCAGCGACAGCCGGTTCGCCAGCCCCGCCAGCGCCGGGGCATCCGTCAAGGGGATGGCCGCATCCTGGGCCGCCAACCCCAGAACCCGGTACAGGGCGCCACTGTCCAGATAATGCCAGCCCAGACGCGCCGCGAGCAATTGGCTGATGGTGCCTTTGCCCGAGCCCCCGGGACCGTCGATGGTGACTACCGGCACGCTCATCGTCCAGTCTCGACATGCAGCTTGAGCCCGGCGGCCGTGGCCAAGGGCACGAAATCCGGGAACGAGGTGGCGACGTTCTTGCAATCCCGCACGGTGATGGGTCCGCTGGCACGCAAGGCCGCCATGGCAAAGGCCATGGCGATGCGATGATCGCCGTGGCTGTCCACCGTGCCGCCCTGCAGGCGACCACCCTGGATGACCATGCCATCGGGAGTTTCCCGCGCATCGATGCCGAGGGCGCGCAGTCCCGTGGCCATCACTGCGATGCGGTCGCTTTCTTTCACACGCAGCTCTTCCGCCCCGGTCAGCACTGTCTCCCCCTCGGCGCAGGCGGCGGCGATGAAGAGTGCCGGAAATTCATCGATGGCCAGAGGCACCTGGTCTTCGGGAATGGCAATGCCCTGCAGGCGACCACCAAGCACGCGGATGTCCGCCACGGGTTCACCGCCCACCTCGCGGCGGTTTTGCAGTTCCACCTGCGCTCCCATGCGCGTGAGGATATTTAATACCCCGATGCGCGTGGGATTGACGCCGACATGTTGCAGTGTGATGTCAGAGCCCGGTGTGATCGCCGCCCCCACGAGAAAGAAGGTGGCGGAAGAGATATCCGCCGGCACGTCAATATCACAGGCCTTTAACCGTCCGCCACCGCTCAGACGGATGTGTGGCCCGTCGGTGTGCACGGCATAACCAAAGCCACGCAGCATGCGCTCGGTGTGATCGCGCGTAGGCGCGGGTTCCGTGACCAGCGTCTCGCCCGTGGCATATAGTCCGGCCAGCAACAACGCCGACTTCACCTGGGCGCTGGCCAT
>JAYUBZ010000297.1:0-8193 GCA_043740595.1 Gammaproteobacteria bacterium | reverse complement strand
AGCGCAATTTTTCGCTACCTGGAGGCCGATACCCCTTAAATTGATTGGATAATGGCGGATTACCCGACCCCTGATCTGGCACGGTACTGACAGCTAATGATATGAAGTTAAACATATTTTCAATGAGCAGACCCCGCCATGCCCTCGTTTGACGTGGTTTCGGAAGTCGATTGGCAGGAAGTGCGCAATGCCGTGGATCAGGCCAATCGGGAAATCGGCACGCGCTTCGATTTCAAGGGGTCCGATGCGCGCATCGACCAGGCCGAGGGGTTGCTGACCCTGCATGCGGACGATGAGTTTAAGGTCAGCCAGGTAGGCGACATTTTGCGGAACAAACTCACCAAGCGCGCCATCGATATTACCTGCCTCGAGGAACGGGCCGTTGAGAAATCCGCCGGCGGCAGGGCCCGGCAGGAGTTCCGGGTGCGGAGCGGTGTCGACATGGACCTGGCGCGGAAAATCGTCAAGATTATCAAGGACTCCAAACTCAAGGTGCAGGCGGCGATCCAGGGGGATCAGGTGCGTGTCAGCGGTAAAAACAGGGATGATCTGCAGGCGGTGATGGCACTGTTGCGCAAACAAGCGCTGGATTTGCCGCTGCAGTACACGAACTTCCGCGATTAATGGGCAGGATCGTGCGCAGACGGGGGAAACTAACACGCATGCCGGGAGTCATAAAAATGACTGAATCCCAAATGATGGCGCAGACCGCGCCCACGTAACTTCATCCTTATATAGTCTTTTGCCTATATACTTACAGCAGACGCAGCCCCGTTCCTAAACCAGTACCTACCTTTGCGAGATTTCCAGTGATCAGATCGTTAATGCTAGGGCTCGGCCTATTCGCCGGTCTGCTGACCGTCGTGACGGCCTCAGCCGACTCGGATACCGACAAACTCAAGAAGCAGCTGGCCAGCCAGCTGCAGGAGTTTACTATCGAGGAGGTCAAGCCTTCTCCCATTGCCGGTTTGTACGAAGTAACGGTGGGCGGCGACACGATATTGGTCAGCGCGGATGGGAAATACATGCTCACGGGTGACATGATCGAGGTCGCGACACGCATCAACCTGAGTGAGAAAAAGCGCGGTAAAAAAATTCTTGCCGCCCTCGATCAGGCTGGAGAAAAAGACATGATCGTGATGGGACCGGCCAAGGCAAAACACACCATCACTGTTTTCACCGACGTAGATTGTCCTTACTGCGCCAAATTGCACAACGAGGTACCGCAGCTGACCCAGGCGGGTATCAAAGTACGCTATCTGCTTTACCCGCGCGCCGGAATTGCCTCGGAAACCTACCGGCGCTCGGTCGCCGTGTGGTGCGCGAAAGACAGGGTCAAGGCGGTGGGCATCGCCAAGTCAGGCGGCGCCTTGGAGATGAAGACCTGCGACAATCCGGTGGCGGCCAACTTTAAGTTAGGCCAGTCCCTGGGCATCACCGGCACGCCAACTATTATTCTGGATAACGGGCAGATAGTGCCGGGCTATGTGCCGGCGGATAAACTCATTGCCGGCCTGGGAATGGGCGACGCCGGCAAATAACCGAGGTACCGGTCGGGGCGTCCCGATGTCGCATGAGTTGTAACCCGCCGGCGAGCGGTTACACTCAGGCTGATGACTTCAGATCGGGATCGCGAAATTGTCAGTCTGCGCCGGGAGTTGTCGCGGCTCAGGTCGAGTATGGAAAGCCAATTGCGCGAGAACGAGCGTATTTGGTCCGGCTTTCAGCGTATCGAGATACACCTGCTCGGGGCACAGTCGCTACGTGAACTCGTGGCGGTGCTGACCGGCAAGTTTCCAGCGACCTTCCCCGGTGTGGACTGCGTCAGTCTGGCGTGTGTCGACTCTGAATACGAATTGACGCGTCTCCTGTCGCAGGATGAAGCGCGGCAAGACCCCGGGTTCGTTGCCTTGCAAGCCGGTCAGATCGATGACCTGTTGCCAGCCGCGTATCGGCCCTACCTCGGCGCCTGTGCCGCCGAGTTACAGGCAATACTTTTCCCCACCTACACAGTCCCCCTGGGTTCAGTGGCCATCGTGCCACTGATACTGCATGGCCGCATGATCGGCGTGTTCAATCAGGGCAGCACCGACGCGCGGCATTTCACCCCGACCTCTGCGACGGATCTGCTCGAACATCTGGCGGCGGTCACGGCCATGTGTATCGATAATGCGGTGAACCGAGAGCGCCTGCGCCGCGACGGCCTGACCGACGCCCTGACCGGCGTCGCCAACCGCCGGTTCTTCGAGCGACGGTTGCGTGAAGAGATCGGCACCTGGGAACGTCATCGGTATACACTCGCTTGTTTGCTGGTGGATCTCGATCACTTCAAGCAGGTGAATGACCGCCATGGTCATCTGACGGGAGATCGGGCACTGACGCTGGTAGCGGGCGCCCTGAGCGAGGGTCTGCGCGTGAGCGATGTGCTGGCGCGCTATGGTGGAGAGGAGTTTGTATTGTTGTTGCCTGGAACCCTATTGGAGCAGGCATTGGAGGTGGCGCAGCGTTTGCTTGTGAATGTGGCGCGGCTGCGCATCTGCGGTGCCGATAACGTCGATGTACAGCTGACTGTTTCGATTGGTCTCGCGTGCCTTGCGTCGGATACAACTGCATCCTCCGATGTGGCGCAGTGGCTTGTGCAGCAAGCCGACGCGGCGCTTTACCTGGCCAAGACATCCGGGCGCAATCGGGTGGTTGTGGCGGGGGATGGATCAATCACGGCCTGAGGTTTTTGTCCCAAGTGTGTCCTGCCATGACAGTCAGACGCCGATAGGTCGAGACTCGCCGGACATAAATACATCCGCCGGGCTCAAGCCGCACCGGTCAGCGTTCGAGATATTTGATCTTTCCCGGCACGTCTTCCCATTTTTTGGCATCCTCTGGTTCCGGTTTCTTCTCTGTTAATACCGGCCATTTGCGCGCCAGTTCGGCGTTCAAAGCGGTAAACTGTTGCTGATCTTCGGGCAGGTCATCCTCGGCGTAGATGGCATTCACCGGGCATTCTGGAACGCACAGCGTGCAATCGATGCATTCATCCGGATCGATCACCAGACAGTTAGGGCCTTCGTGAAAGCAGTCCACCGGGCAGACTTCGACGCAATCGGTATATTTGCACTTGATGCAGTTTTCAGTGACCACATAGGTCATTTTCTGTCTCCAACTTGAATTGATGCGGTATTGTAAGAATATTGCTGCCGTCCGTAGCCGCTGCCCCGACCCCCTCGTTGAGCCCTTGAGCGCAGCCTGCCCAGGTTTCGGACGGGTCACCCTGAGACGTGAGTGTCTTGCCCCCTGTCCGTGCGTGACGCCGGGCAATGATACACGCACTGCCGCATGCATGGAATCTGGTTGATGCCGTCGTCGGCTCAGGTGCGATGATGCTGTCCCTGACTTTGCAGGCAGCCGGTTGACGCTATCCATGTCCGGTCCGGGTGCGCGGGGTCGCACCGAATATGAGTGGCCAAAAAAGCACCACGGACAGAGGGCCCTGTGGACGCTGCCCGGGGTGCCCCTGGTTGACGCGCACAGCTCCACGGGGGACTATAGGTCTGTCCAGAGTGATAATTCAGGCTTAGAGCGAGACCACCTACGGACTCAAGAATCCAGCAATGATCAAGCCAGACCTTATATTACCTGATCAGCAGCCGCCGAGCGGGCCGGTGGAGACCCGTGTTAAAGAAGTGCAACAGTGGCTTTCGTCTCTCCCCCTCGCGGACAGCCTCGCCACCTCGCAGCTCCTGTTTCACAATCTGTATGCGTTGAATCGCATGTCACTGGATGCGAAAGGCCGGCTTGAGATCATGGAGCTGTATCATCGGCCAGTCTCCGCTGTCACAGATTCCCTGCAAAATACCTTCGCCCGGGTGTCGCTGCCGCTGAGCGCCAAAAAACGCCAGCTCGCGGTCTTCCTGCGACAGCTGCAAATGGAAATGGCCTACGGCTACAAGTTCGTGGTCCGTGACATGCTGAGTTCGAGTGTGCTCTGGGGCAAGAAGGCTGCACTGCCGCTGGTGATCGAACGCGCCATCCAGTACTTGGGTGAGGTGTTACTGCATTCTTATCACGTTTACATGCCTTGTCCGCCCGGCGTCTGGCGCGAAATCCATGCCCTGTATCGTTATGCGGAGGAGCATGGATTACATACTGAGTTGGTCGTAGGCTCACGTGAAGATGCCGCTGAGAAGGTAACGATCAATAGGAGTTACCTGCAAGTCGTGCTGCTTGGTTTGTGTGGACCCTATCAGTTGCCGCAGAACGAATGCGTCCAGGTCAACGGATTTCTGGCCAACTGGGCGGAGAAGGCCACTATCTCGGGTGACCTGTCCATCGACAGCCCCGTGGGTTGTTTCTTGATCGATCTCACTGCCGATTTACCGGCCATGCTTTTTCCGCGGGACATCAAGCTTAAACCAGCGCCGTATTTGCGGGTACTCAGCGCCGTGGAATTAGCGCGTATCGTGCATGAAGATATCAATCGGCTGCAGAAAGGCGCGTCTCTACAGTCTCTGCGGCTAGGTGTGGAATGTATCGACGCCGCTTGTCTGGATATGCTGCGTCGCATGATCCGTTTCTGGGGCATGGCGGCCCGTCGCCAGTTTTCGCGGCGCACCACACGTGCCCGATTTCTGTCGGTTTGCGCCGGTGTGAATGCGCTGCATTTCTTCAGTGACGGTCAGCGGTCTTTTTCGCCGCCGGATGAAAAGACATCGGCGTCGCCCTCCAGCGAGCAAGAGATTCAGTTTCCCTCGAATGTATCGGTGCCTACGCCCGGCGAGGACGATGGCGTGGCCATGATCGACCTCGATGCGTTGATCGCCGAACCGGAGCCGGCATTTGTGGTGGACGCCAACGCCTCCATGACACAGGAGGTGTTTCGCATCAGCCGCTGGAAAATCCGCGATGAAAGCGCTGGTGGCCTCTCCCTGGTGTGGGACGAAACCACTCCCACACACGTGCGTGTGGGCGACTTGCTCGGCCTGCTGGATGAAGAAACCAATCAATGGCGTGCCGCGGTGGCGCGCTGGTTGAAGAGCGAGGACGTCAGTCATGTGGAAGTGGGGGTAGAGATGCTCGCCCCCGGCGTTAAACCCGTGGCGGTGCGATCCATCGCGGAGGGCACTAATGCGCCCTTGCGTGCGGTCCAGGCCCTTATGCTGCCGGCGGTCGCCGCCCTGCATCAGCCGGCAACACTTTTAGTCAGCCCCGGTTTTTGCCAGGCGGGCAACGATATTTATCTGCTAACCGGTGACGAGCAGCTGCGGCGTGTGCGGGTCATGCGCCTGCTGGAACGCACCGGGGCTTTCGAACAGATTTTGTTCGTGGATAGCGCGCGCTGAGGTTTTACCGCCGGAGTTCGGCTGGCAGTTGCGGCGGTATCAGCCGCAGCAACTCGGCGTAAATTTTAGCGTTACCGGCAAGCACGTTGCCGTTCTCGAGAAACGCCTGACCGCCAGCGAAGTCACTCACCATCCCCCCGGCTTCTTCTATGAGCAGGCAGCCAGCCGCCATGTCCCATGGGTTGAGTCCGATCTCCCAGAATCCATCGAGACGACCGCAGGCCACGTGCGCCAGGTCCAGCGCCGCCGAGCCGGCTCGGCGCACGCCGCTGCATAAGGGCAATAACGTGCGGAACGAGGCGATCCATGCCTCAAGGTGTTCCATGGACTTGAAGGGGAATCCGGTTCCCAGCAGCGCACTCTCCATGCGCGACACCTCGCTCACGCGTATGCGACGATCGTTGATTTGAGCACCGGCCCCGCGTGAGGCGGTGAATAGCTCGTCGCGCAATGGATCGAAGATCACCGCCTGAGTCGCGCGGTTCTGGTAATGCAGGGCGATGGATACGGCAAACTGGGGGTAGCCGTGCAGGTAGTTGGTGGTGCCATCGAGGGGGTCGATAATCCAGAGATAGTCGTTGCCCGCCTGGCGACCGCTTTCCTCCGCCAGTATGGCATGGTCAGGGTAAGCGCTGCGGATGACACTGATGATCTCCGCCTCGGCATGGCGATCGACGTCGCTGACGAAATCGTTGCGTCCCTTGGTTTCCACCGCCAGGCGATCGATCTGGGTGAGATTGCGCAGTATGATTTTACCAGCGCGGCGCGCGGCCTTGACCGCCGTATTCAGCATCGGATGCATGGACCTACCCTAAATTGTAAAAGTGCGTAAAAGACACTCATTCTACCTGTTCGCCCCAGGCATTTCACCGGCGCGACAATTACTCCTCCAGATGCGACACTAGGACGTGAACATCGACGCATGCGCAGTCGGTCGAACCTACAACCTGTCGGCACAACCAGGATCCATGTCGCTCTCGAATATTCGCATCGTTCTGCTCAACACCACCCACCCCGGGAATATCGGCGGCGTCGCGCGGGCGATGAAAAACATGTGTCTGGAACATCTGGTTCTGGTATCGCCCCGGGTGTTTCCCGCTGAGGAGGCGACCGCGCGCGCGGCCGGTGCGGATGATCTATTGAGCCGCGCCCGCGTCTGTGCTTCATTGGATGAGGCATTGCAGGGGTGTCGCTTGGTGATAGGAAGCAGCGCTCGGCCGCGTACTATCGCCTGGCCCATGCTGGACCCCCCGACGGCCGCTCTGCGCCTGGTGTCCGAAGCCGCAGCGGGTCCGGTGGCGTTACTCTTCGGGCCGGAGCGCACCGGGCTGACCAATGAACAACTTGATCGCTGCCATTTCATTACCACTATCCCTGCCAACCCCGAATTCTCCTCCCTCAATCTGGCCGGCGCTGTGCAGGTGCTGGCCTACGAATTGCGCTTGGCGTTCCTGGGTGATGGTCCGCCGCGGGAGGATCGCTCGTTGTCCGAAGAGGCCCCCTTGGCCAGCGCCGAGGACCTGCAGCGGCTCTACCAACACCTGGAGGAGACGTTGATCCAGATTCAGTTTCTCGATCCGCAGAATCCCAGGAAATTAATGCGTCGATTGACCCGTCTTTATAACCGCGCCCGCCTCGACAGTAACGAGCTCAACATATTGCGTGGCATACTGACGGCGGTACAGCAGGGGTGGCCACGGAATACTTGACAAATCCAGTCGGATTCTTATAAATAAGAACTTACTAATGTTTAATCGACTACGCGAAGATATCGGCTGTGTATTCGAACGCGACCCCGCAGCGCGCTCGAAGCTTGAGGTATTGACGACCTATCCAGGCCTGCATGCGGTCTGGTTTCATCGGCTTTCCCACCGTTTGTGGGGATGGCACTGGTATTGGGTAGCGCGGATGCTGGCCCATCTTGGGCGGTGGTTGACCGGTATTGAGATACACCCCGGCGCCACCATTGGGCGGCGCTTTTTCATCGACCATGGCATGGGTGTTGTCATCGGCGAAACTGCAGAAATTGGGGATGATTGCACGCTTTATCACGGTGTGACCCTGGGGGGTACCTCGTGGCAAAAAGAGAAACGCCATCCTACCCTGGGTAAAAATGTGGTGGTCGGCGCCGGCGCCAAGATCCTTGGCCCCATCACCCTCGGTGACAACGCACGGGTTGGGTCGAACTCCGTAGTAGTGAAGGATGTTCCGCAGGGTGCGACAGTGGTAGGAATCCCGGGACGCATCATCAGTCCGGTTGCGGATGAAAAATCCCGTCGTCGCCAGGCCATCGCCGACAAAATGGGGTTTGATGCCTACGGGCAGCACGGCCAAATGCCGGACCCGGTGGCTCACGCCATCGACTGCATCCTGGACCATATGCTCTTGATAGACCAGAAAATGGAACAGTTGGATAGCGCCCTAAAAAAGTCTGGGGTGGCCGTGCAGGGGGGCGACTTGCCTGTAATGGAACCGTGCCGTCTGGATGATCCGTCAGATAACGACGCAGTAAACCATGGTAAAAGTACGGTTGATAAGGAAAGTAGTTGACTAAATCTGTCAGGTTTGTTACAAAAGGCTGTTACTAATTTTGGAGTAGCACAATGAAACTAACCACAAAAGGCCGTTATGCAGTCACCGCCATGCTGGACTTGGCACTGCATTATGAGCAGGGTACCGTGACCCTGTCCGACATTGCCCGCCGCCAGGGTATTTCATTGTCGTACCTAGAACAACTTTTTGCCCGTCTGCGCCGAAATGGTCTGGTGGACAGCGTGCGTGGACCCGGAGGCGGTTATAATCTCGCCATGCCACCGTCAAATATATCGGTGGCCAAGATCGTCATCGCCATCAATGA
>JAYUBZ010000296.1:0-8647 GCA_043740595.1 Gammaproteobacteria bacterium | reverse complement strand
CTACATTACAACCATGCTGAGCTTGCTGCTTGCCGCGTGCTCGAATGCACGTGACGACGATAGTCCCAGGATCAAGAGTCTGCAGAATCGCGTTATCGTAGTGGAACGTAGCAACGATATCGAAGGTGGGCGCGAAGAGGCGGTTAAAGGCTACCGCGATTTTCTCAGCACACCCGCGGACGACTCCATGAAAATGGAAGCGCAGCGCCGGCTCGGTGACTTGCAGATGGAAAACGCTGAAGATAAAGCGGTGGGCGCGGATGCGGCCATGCCTTCCGCTCTCGCCCGGCCAGCTGGTAAAAAGACCACCGCCGCTAACGACTATGCCGATGCCATCAAGCTTTATCAGGACCTGTTGCGCCGTTATCCGGAGCGCCCTGGCAATGACCGCGTACTCTATCAGTTGTCGCGCGCCTACGAACAGGTCGGCGACCTCGATGGGTCGCTGAATGCACTGACGCGCTTGATAACGGCCTATCCTAATACGCCGGGTAAGGATGAAATCCAGTTTCGCCGCGGCGAATTCCTTTTCGTACGGAAATCGTATGCCGAGGCGGAGGCGGCGTATCAGGCCGTTATCGCCGGCGGAGACAACTCACCGTATTATGAAAAAGCCCTTTACATGCATGGTTGGAGCCAGTTCAAGCAGGGTAGTTACGCAGCCAGCCTGGATTCGTTCTTTCCCGTGCTTGACCGCAAATTGTCCGGGCACGATACCGGTTCGGTATTGACTGAGATTCCCTCCCTGTCACGCGGTGATAGGGAGATGGTCGAGGACACCTTCCGTGTCATCAGCCTGAGTTTTACCTATCTGGATGGCGCGGAATCGGTCGGACGCTACTTCGCCCGCCAGGGCGCCAGGGCCTACGAATATCGCGTTTATCAGAACCTGGGCGATCTGTACATGAAACAGGAACGTGTCAAAGATGCGGCTGACAGCTACGCCGCGTTCGCACGTCGCTATCCCAACCATCCACAGTCCCCTTTGTTCCAGGTCAAGGTCATCGATGTCTACAAACAGGCCGGATTCACCGCGCTCGAACTGGCGGCTAAAAAGGATTTCGTTATCCGCTACGGCATCGGCAGTGACTTTCGAAAGACCAGCGATGAACTGGCTTACAGCCATGTTCTCCCGTACTTGAAGCAAAACCTGGAGGATCTGGCGCGGTATTATCATGCGAGCGCGCAGAAAACTCACTCTGCCGGAGACTATCGTGAGGCAGTACGCTGGTATCAGGGATTCCTGGCCGCTTTCCCTGGAGACCCGCAGGCGTCTTCCATGAATTTCCTGCTCGCCGAGGCGCTGTTTGAGGACAAGCGTTTTGGTGACGCTGCGATCGAATACGAAAAGACCGCCTATCAGTACAAACCCCACGCCAAGACGGCCGACGCCGGCTATGCCGCACTGCTGGCGTACGCCGCCTATGAAAAGCTGCTCAGCGGCAAGGAACGCAATCTGTGGCGGCAGCGGGGTACGGAAAGTGCTTTACGCTTTGCCGATACCAATCCGAATGACCGGCGCACGCCGGCGGTGCTGACCGAGGCGGCCGAGCGCCTGTATGCCGATCATTCGCCGGATCGCGCGGCGCTGGCCGCACGCCGGGCATTGGCCAAGTTGGATCTGTTTAAAATTGAACGCAAGGAACTTGCGGCCGCCCAAATCGATCCGCGCGTCATAAACAGTATGCGCCGCACCGCCTGGACTGTAATCGCCAATACGGAGTTCGAGAGCGGTGGATTCAAGCGCGCGGAAGAAGCCTACACGCATGCAATGCAGTACACCCCCGCCGACGATAAAGAGCGTAGCGTGCTGAATGAGCGGCTCGCGGCTTCCGTCTACAAACAGGCGGAGCAAAGCCGTTCTACCGGTGATTTGCGCGGCGCCGTCGCGGCATTTCTGCGCGTAGCGGAGGTAGCGCCTTCCTCGCCGATACGCGCGACCGCCGACTATGATGCGGCGGCAAGCCTGATCGCGTTGAAAGATTGGCCCGCGGCAATTAAAGTACTCGAGAACTTCCGCAAATCTTACCCGGGCCATGCCCTGCAAGGCGAAGTCAATGTCAAGCTCGCCGCCGGCTATCTGGAGACCGGGCAGTTGGACAAGGCCGCCACCGAGTTCGAGACGCTCGCGGCAAACAAGAAGGATCCGCAAGCCAGACGTGAGGCCATGTGGCAGGTCGCCGAGCTGTTTGAGAAGGCCGGAAACGAAAAGAGCGCGGCCGCGGCGTATGAGCGGTATATAAAGGAGTCGCCCAGCCCGTTGGAGCCGGCGGTGGAAGCCCGCTACCGACTCGCCGAAATGAACAGGAAAAAAGACCAGACCCGGGAGCAGTACCACTGGCTGCAGGAAATCATCGATGCCGATCGACAGGGCGGGCGCGAACGCACCAACCGCACGCAGTACCTGGCAGCCACCGCCAGCATGACGTTGGCGGAACCGTATTACACAGACTATAAAAATGTGCGCCTGGTGGAACCGCTCAAGAAGAGCTTGAAAATTAAAAAGGAAAAAATGGAAGCGGTATTGAAGGCCTATACGTCCGCCGCCGATTACGCTGTTGCCGATGTCGCCACGGCATCCACCTTCCGCATTGCTGAAATATATACTGATTTCAGTCAAGCGCTGCTGACCTCTGAGCGCCCCCGTGGTCTGTCGGCGCTGGAGCTCGAGCAATATAATGTGCTGCTTGAAGAGCAGGCCTTTCCTTTCGAGGAGAAGGCCATCGAGATACATGAGGTGAACGCCCGGCGCACCGCCGTGGGCATTTATGACCAATGGGTAAAGAATAGTTTTGTCGCACTGGGCAAGCTGCGTCCGGTGCGCTACGCCAAGACGGAAAAGAGCGAGGCCGTAATCGATGCGATACGCTAAGATAATGGGCATCGCAGTCTATGCGTTGGGTATCGTCACCCTGGCTGGTTGTAGTATGGCGCCGTTAAAACCACAGCTTGCCACGCCGGCGGGAAAGGCGCTGCCGGCGGACAAAAAACCTGAAGCCCCGGTCAGCAGAGCGGCACAGGATGACTACAGTCGCGCATTGGGCGCCATTAAAGCCGGTCACGACAAAGAGGCTGTAGTGTTTCTGCTCGCCATGAGTCGCGCTTATCCGGATTTGTCCGGCCCCAGGGCCAATCTCGGTATCTTGTATTTCCGTCTCGGCAAGCTGCCGGAAGCCGAGCAAGCGCTGAATATGGCCATCAAGATCAATCCCGACCGTGCGGCTTATCATAATCAGCTCGGCATTCTCTACCGCACCACCGGACGGTTCAAAGAGGCCGGCAAGGAGTACGAAAAGGCCTTGCAGCTTGACCCAGGCTACGCCAACGCCTATCTCAATATTGGTATTCTCTACGATATATATCTTGATGACCTTGCCAGGGCGCTGACTTATTATGAGCGCTATCAGGAGTTGCAGCCGCAAGCAGACAAACTGGTCACCAAGTGGATCGTCGACCTGAAGCAGCGCAGTCATACCGCCGATAAAACCGGCAAGAAGGTGAATGGATGAAGGACATACTGCGAATACTACTATGCGCGACTTTCGCTATCACCGTATCTGGACATGCCGCAGACCGTGCCGACCTGGAAGGCACGACGATCCACGGCAACCGCGAGTTGCCCAAAGTGTTGTATATTGTCCCTTGGAAATCGCCCGTCACCGGCGCGTTGGTTGGTAAGCCCGTGGAAAGCCTGCTCGATGAGGCGCTGGCGCCGGTCGACCGGGATGTTTTTCGGCGCCAGGTAGAGTATTACAATTTGCTTCACCCCAGGGGGGCGAGTGCCTCGCTGGCGCCAAAGTAACCGGCGGACTGCGCCGAACAATGAGGTGCACGACGTTGAAATTTCAGTATTGCTCAGGAGTGTTATATGAACATATTCAGTACCATCGTTAAATTTTTCCAGGAAAGCGGCGTCTTCATTATCCCCAGCATCTTCGTGCTGGCATTGGGGTTGTCCATCTCGATCGAACGCTTTATCTATCTCAGCCGTTCCCGCTCCACCAACCGCAAGATGTGGAATGAGCTCAGACCATTACTGCATAGCGGTAAGTTTCAACAAGTCCTGACGATTACCGAGCGGTCTGAAACGGCGATTGCCAAGATACTCAGCCACGGCATCGGTCGCCTCAAAAGCGCGCGTCGTCGCGAGGACATCGATGCGGCCATGGAGGAGGGCATGATGGAAGTGGTCCCGCGACTGGAAAAGCGCACGCACTATATCGCGACGTTTGCCAACGTCGTTACGCTCCTCGGCCTGCTGGGAACGATCATCGGTCTGATTCAGGCCTTTACCGCGGTAGCGCACGTGAACCCATCGGAGAAAGCCGAATTGCTGTCCGCCAGTATCTCGGTCGCGATGAATAACACCGCGTTCGGACTGATGATCGCGATTCCGTTCCTGCTGATTCATGCATTTTTGCAGGCACGTACGTCCGAGATCGTTGATAGCCTGGAAGCCGCCAAGGTCAGTTTTCTGAACATAGTAGAACGCATTAAACCTGCCACGGGTGCGTGATGGAAAACCGCTCGAGGCGCAGGAGAAAGCATGGGGTGACGCTGGACATCACGGCATTCATGAACCTGATCGTGGTGCTGGTGCCGTTCCTGCTGTCCAGTACGGTCTTTTCACGTCTTGCGGTCTTAGAGCTGAATCTCCCGGCGGCGGCATCCGGTCCGACCAGCGCCAAGCAGGATCTGCAGCTTGAGGTGATCATACGACCGAATGCCATCGATGTTTCCGATCGCAACCGCGGCCTGATACGCCGCATTGACGACAACGCCACCGGCCATGACTACAAGATGTTGTCTAGCGTCTTGCAGCAGGTAAAGACGAGTTTTCCGGAAAAGCTCGAGGCCACGATCCTGTCCGAACCGGACACATCCTATGACACGCTGGTGCAGGTGATGGATGCCGTGCGTGTGGCGAAGGTCTTCCAGGCCGACTCGGTCGCGTCGGTTGAATTATTTCCGGAACTTTCGATAGGCGACGCACCGATCGACTACGCAACCAAGCCGGCGGCTCAAGAAGCCACGCCTGCGGCTGAGAAGAGGAAAGCCCGATGAATCCCACACCCTACACGAAACGCGCGGAGAGACGCGATCGCAATAAGGCCTCGGTGGATTTGAACCTGGTCTCGTTGATCGACATTTTTACCATTCTGATTTTCTTCCTGTTGGCGAATGCATCCGAGGTCGATGTCCTGCCGAATACGAAGGCGATCAAGTTGCCGGAGTCTGTGGCCAGCACCACCCCCAAAGAAACCGTTGTGGTGACCGTGAGCGCCGAGGAAATCATTGTCGGCGGACGTAAGGTTGCGTCGGTGTCGGAAGCGATGAACTCGGCTGATGAGGTTATCGAGCCATTAAAGACCGAACTGGATTATCAATCCACTCGCGCCCCGATAAACAAGGACAAAAAGGATGCCACTGCGCGCGACATCACCATCATGGGCGATAAGAACATTCCTTATCGATTGCTGAAGAAGATCATGGTCACCTGCGCGCAGGCGAATTACAGCAATATCTCCTTTGCAGTCCTGAAAAAAGAGAAGGGCTAATACGCCGTGTCAGCCTACTATTACACTGAACTGCCCTGGACGTTATCCGAAGAGGACGAGCAACGTTTCCGTCGCATCCTGAAGCGCATATCGATCACATTCTTGATTCTAGGCCTGTTGATCGCTTTTCTACCGGCCCCGAAGTCAAGCCGCATGCAGAACGAGGAATTACCGCCGCGTCTTGCAAAGCTGGTGCTTGAACGCCAGGAGAGCAAGCCGCCGGCGCCGGTAAAGCCGGTGGAAATGGAAGCGCCGAAAGCCGCGCCGAAACCGAAGCCGGTCGAACCGAAAGAAATCAAGAAAGAAGTCAGGAAAGAAGCCAAGAAGGAGATAAAAAAAGAAACCCCTCCAGCGGATGCGATGAACAAAAAAGTCGAAGTGGCGCGCAAGCGTGCCGCGAGCTCGGGTCTGCTGGCCCTTAGGGATGAGCTGGCCGACCTGCGCGCTAACGCCGCCCCCGGTGAGATACAGAAGACAGCCAGGCTCGGGCCAGGCC
Organism: Gammaproteobacteria bacterium; assembly: GCA_043740595.1. Lineage (GTDB taxonomy): Bacteria > Pseudomonadota > Gammaproteobacteria > Acidiferrobacterales > UBA6901 > JANNJF01. The sequence goes on along the minus strand of JAYUBZ010000296.1, from coordinate 2,593 downwards.
TGGGAGCAGGGAGAGGGCCGGGGGTCGGCTCAACATCCGGTCCGGCGATGGGCAAAGGGGCACGCTCACTGATTACTTCCAATGTCGCCGGGGGTAGCGGCGGGATTACCACCTCGAAGGTGAGTATTGGTACCGGCGGAGGTGGCCTGGCCGGTCGCGCGACTACCCAGGTGAATAGCCCTATCGGCGGCGGTGGCGGCGGGGGTGGTGGAGGTGATGGCGGTGGGACGCTGACCCGTGGCGGTGGGGGTAAGGCGGCAAGGTCGATCGAGGATATCCGTCTGGTATTCGATCGCAACAAGAGCGCGATCTATGCGCTTTATAGCCGCGTGCTGCGCCAGGACCCGACGCTGCAGGGGAAAGTGCTACTCAAGATCACCATTACGCCTTCGGGCCAGGTGAGCGCCTGTCAGGTGGTGTCCAGTGAACTGCATTCGCCCGAACTGGAGCGCAAGCTCGCCGCCCGGGTCATGCAGTTCGATTTCGGCGCCAAGGACGTGGGCGTCATGGTGGTCACCTATCCCGTCGACTTCTTGCCGTCGTAAGGCTGCGGAGGTGTGGTGCGCGCATGGCTTTTAAACTACCAGTGGACATGGCCGGGAAATTTATCGTTACTTGTAAATTACTTGATAAATAAAACATTATAAGCGGCGCTATTCATCGCGCAAGCCCAGGGCGTGGGGCTAGCATACGCCCCGTTGTTTGTCATTATCCTGCCGGCAATCTTGATGTCATCGAGGTGGCCGGCATATCTGCGGCGCCGTGATGGTCGGCCGCCTGGAAGACGAACGCGGCGTGCTGGAAAACCTCTGGCCTGAAACCAGCTGCCGCGGTGCATGCAGGGTATACAGGAAAAAGACCGGTGTTCAGGATACGCAAGATCTACGACGATACCACCGCGGCCAACCGCGCCGCCATCCGGCAGGTGACGGAAATCATGCCGCGCCAGTTTTCGCGTATCACCCGGGAGGATATCGAAAAACTGCCGAAACAGTTGCACGATCCCCTCAAGTACCGTTACCGCTCGATACTGTTCGTGGCGGAAGACGCCCAATACAACGTCAAAGGTTTCGCGCTCCTGCAGCACGCCAGCGATCTTAATTTCTGTCTGCTGGAGCTGCTCTCGGCGGCGCCCGGCAAGACCGGGAGCGGGGTCGGTAGCACGCTCTACGAAAGTGTGCGTGACGAGGCATTGTCGCTCAAGACCCTGGGTATTTTTTTTGAAGTGAGCGTGGACGACGCCGCGCTCTGCAAGGATCCGCAAGCATTGAAGCAGCGTAGCGCGCGCATGCGCTTCTACGAATCTTACGGCGCCCGCCCCATCATCAACAACGACTACGCCAGGCCGATCCGACCCGGGGATGATAATCTGTATTACCTGGTGTTTGATGATGTAGGGCGCGGCAAGCTCCCCGGACGCATTATTACGCGCAAGGTGGTACGCGCGATCCTGGAGCGCGAATACGGCGATCTGTGCACTGAGGAATACATCAAAACGGTTGCCGATTCCTTCAAGGATGACCCGGTGGTATTGCGTGAGCCGCGTTATATCAAAGGCGGTGTCTTCCCGCTGGCGGTCCCGACAGCACCGGCGCTGCGACCGATCGCACTGATCGTCAACGAAGGGCACGTGATCCATCACGTGCGCGAGCGCGGTTATATTCAGGCGCCGGTGCGCCTGTCGTCGATACTGAAGGAGTTGCACAAGACCACGCTGTTTTCCAAAATCGAGGCCCTGGCGTTTCCGGAAAAATTTATCAAGGCGGTGCACGACAAGGACTACGTGGACTACCTGCGGCGTGCCTGCGTGGGACTCCCGCCGGGCAAATCCATCTACCCCGAAGTGTTCCCGGTACGCAACACCTCGCGCCCCCCAAAAAGCATGCCGTTGCGCGCCGGTTACTATTGCATTGATCCGTTCACGCCGTTGAACCACAACGCCTATCTGGCGGCGCGCGGCGCGGTGAATTGCGCCCTGACGGGTTGTGACGCCATCCTCGCGGGCCATCATTTCGCCTACGCCCTGGTGCGCCCACCGGGGCACCACGCCGAGAGCCGCGCCTTCGGTGGTTTCTGTTATTTCAATTCGTCCGCCATCGCGGCCAATTATCTCAGCGATATCGGGCGCGTCGCCGTGCTCGATGTGGATTTTCATCACGGCAACGGTACCCAGGAGATATTCTACAATCGCTCGGACGTCTTCACCCTGTCGATACACGGTCACCCGAACTACGTCTATCCGCATTTCAGCGGCTTTGAGGATGAACTGGGGAGCGATTACGGAGAAGGCTATAATGTTAATTATCCGCTGCCGGAATTCATCACCGTCGAACGCTACCAGAAAACCCTGACGCGGGCGCTGAAGCGCGTGGCCGACTACAAGCCCGATTTTTTAATCATTGCCTTGGGGCTCGATACCGCCAAGGGCGATCCCACCGGTTCCTGGCCGTTGCAGTCCGGAGACTTTCAGCGCAACGGCGCCATGATCGGTGCCCTCGGTCTGCCGACGCTGGTGGTGCAGGAGGGTGGCTACAAAACCCGTACCCTCGGTATCAATGCGCGCCACTTTTTCGAAGGCTTATGGCAGGGCTAC
>JAYUBZ010000295.1:0-2124 GCA_043740595.1 Gammaproteobacteria bacterium | reverse complement strand
CGCTCCCGTAGGTCGAACCTTTAGCCAGGCCTGCGAGGGCTTTGTCATAGGCAACACGCGCTTCCGCTTTCTTGCCCTGGGAAGACAAAATATCACCGCGTAACTCCTGAAACTCGGAGGTAAATCCGCCCGTGTCACTGGAGTTCGCCAGAACCAAAGCCAGATCCGGGGCGTGTTGCTCGATGAGTATCCGCGCCAAACGCAGGCGCGCCACCTGTCTGGTGGACGCCTCGGTCGCATGGTCCACGGCCCACTGCAGGTGTTTGCGCGCGCCCTCGACATCGGCGGTATCGTAGTTGAGCTTCGCCAGTATCAACGCCGCCTTGCCGGCGTAGGCCGTGGCGGCATAATCGCTGATGAGTTTGGCTCCGGCATCACCCACTGCCGCTGCATTGTTTTGCGTGGCGCCTTCGATCAGCTTGTCATACAACATCGAGGCCTGCGTGGCGCGCTCGGCCTTATGTTGTTTCCAATAAGTGATGCCGCCCAGCAACACCACGCCCAGGACGATGCCGGCGATCACTGAATTGCCGTAACTCTTCCACCAGGACTTCAGTTTTTCGAGTTCTTCGTCTGCATTGTATGTGTCCAAAAGCGTGCTCTCCGTGAAGGTTCGTAAGATAAAATCAATCGATGGCAAGCCGCTGCTTGATCAAGGCAACGGCTTCGGTAACAGGTAACTGGGTCTGCGCTTCATCCGTGCGTAAATTCTTGATGCTCACCCGATCGGCCATGACCTCGGATTCCCCCAGCAGCAGGGCATACGTCGCGCCACTGCGGTCGGCGCGCTTCATCTGACTTTTGAGTGAACCGCCGCCGCAGTTGCATTCTACACGCAGTCCCTGATCGCGCAGCAACTCCGCCAGCCGCATACCGCGGCGGGCGGCGGCATCCCCCAACAAGGCGAAATACACCTGCGGCGAGATGTTGCGTCCGGTGATCTGCTGCTGCGCCGCCAGTTCCACCAGACGCTCCATACCAAGCGCGAACCCGGCGGCAGCCGTCGGGCGCCCGCCCAGTTGTTCCACCAAACCGTCATAGCGCCCGCCTGCGCACACCGTGCCTTGTGCTCCCAGGGCGTCGGTCACCCACTCAAACACCGTACGGCTGTAATAATCGAGACCGCGCACCAGTCGTGGATTGACGCTGTAGTCGATACCGGCATCGTCCAAGGTGGCCTTGAGCTGTTCGAAATGCGCGCGCGATGCGGCGTCCAGGTGCTGCATCAGGCTGGGGGCATTTGAGATCATCGCCTGCATGGCCGGGTTCTTGCTGTCCAGTATGCGCAGGGGGTTGCTGGCGAGACGGCGTTTGCTGTCGTCGTCCAGCTGCGCGTGGTGATCTTCGAAATACGCCACCAACTTCTGGCGATAGTCGCCGCGGCACTCGGCGCTGCCCAGGGTGTTGATCTGCAGTGACAGACCATGCAATCCCAAGGCGCGCCACAGGCGCGCGCTCAGGATAATCAATTCCGCATCGATATCCGGCCCTTCCATGCCAAATGCCTCGACGCCCAACTGATGAAATTGCCGGTAGCGGCCTTTCTGCGGCCGCTCGTGCCGGAACATCGGACCGGCATACCAGAGGCGCTGGTATTGATTGTGCAACAAACCATTTTCGATACCGGCGCGCACGCAACCCGCCGTGCCCTCCGGGCGCAACGTGAGGCTGTCGCCGTTACGATCGTCGAAGGTATACATCTCCTTTTCAACGATGTCGGTCACCTCGCCGATGGAGCGGCGATAAAGTTCGGTTTTCTCCAGTATGGGAAAGCGGATCTCGCGATAACCATAGGCGCATAGCACCGCCGTGGCGGTCTGTTCGATGTGCTGCCACAGACCGAGATTGTCCGGCAGGAGGTCGTTCATCCCTCGAATGGCCTGGATGGCCTTGCTCACGGGAATGTCCTCAACCTATCTGCTTTATCGGAACGGTTTTGCGGGCGTTCGGCGCGGCACCGCCCTGCTCCGCACGCAGGCGCAATTGCTCACGTATCACGCGCTCGAGTTCATCGACCAGTTGCTCTTTGCCCACCTTGTGGTCTGGCTGGCCATTGATATACAGCAGATTCGGGCTGCCGCCGGCCAGGCCTACCTGCGCCTCGCGCGCCTCCCCCGGCCCATT
>JAYUBZ010000294.1:0-6929 GCA_043740595.1 Gammaproteobacteria bacterium | reverse complement strand
CGATAACACCCGCGTGCTGCTCGATGACCGCCCGGGCTATGCTCAACCCCAGGCCGGCGCCGGTGCGGGAATCGGATCCCTCCAGGCCAGCGTGGGAGAACGGCAGGAAGATACGCTCACGAAACTGCTCCGCTATGCCCGGACCCTGATCCGTCACCGTGACGCGTAGCGAACCACTAACCGGTTCCACGTCCACAGCCAGTGTGCCGCCGTGCGGCGAGTACTTCAACGCATTGGATAATAAATGATTGAGTGTCTGCAACAGGCGCTCGCCATCGGCATAGACCAACCTGCGCGCCACAGTGTTGCGTAATTTTATTTGCACGCCGGCAGTGGACGCCATGGCGCGACAGTCCTCCACCGCGTGCTCCACCAATCGACCCAGGCTGACTGGGCGGAAATCGAGGCGCATCCTGCCTGATTGGATGTCATCCATATCCAGGATATGGCTGATGAGGCGCACCAGACGCTCCACATTGTTGCGCGCGATGTCGAGCAATGACCGGCCACGATCCGACAGCTCGCCGGCGATACCCTCGGACAACAGGCCGAGTGAACCCAGCACCGAGGTAAGCGGTGTACGCAACTCATGATTCACGGTCGCCAGAAACTGGTTCTTCATCCGATCGACCGCGCGCCGCTCACTGATGTCACGCACGATACCGATGAACAAATGCCGGCGCTCCAGCCACATGTGACTGATGCCCAGCTCCATGGGAAACGCACTGCCATCCTTGCGCTGACCGGTGATCTCCAGCCCAAAACCAATCGCCTTGCTCCCGCCAAGGCCCAGGTGTGCCCGCACATAGCCATCATATTCGGCACGCTCGGTTTCCGGCATGAGGCTGTTGAAGTGTCGGCCGATAAGTTCCTCCGCCTTGTAACCGAAAATACGCTCGGCGGCGGGATTCATCGATTCAAGTTGTCCCTGGTCGCTGATGGTAACGATGCCGTCCGGCACACTTTCGATCAGGGTGCGCATACGCGCTTCACTGTCGCGCAACCCCTCCTCCACGCGCGAGCGCTCGTCGATCTCACGCTTGAGTTCCAGGTTGAGCGCCTCGGTCGCGGCCTTGCCGCCAGCCAGCACTTCAATCAGACTGCTGTTCTCGAAACGCAGCCTAAGAGAGGTCAGGGTGGTCTGGTACATGCGACGCGTGGTCAGCACCATGAGCAGCATGAACACCAGACCCATAAAGCCCATGGCCATGTGCATGGCCTGCCCTTGCATCAACAAACGCGCCGACAGCGGCGCCAGGGTCAACACGATGAACAGGAGGCCGACTTCCCAGCGGGCGGAATAACTCACCACCGCCCCGGCAGTCATGCCGGTGAGGATGAAGATAATGAAGATTTGGTGCGCCAGCTCCGGTGGAAACAGAAAAATCCCCGCCGATCCCCAGACCGCACCGGAAACCGCCGTGCCCAGGGTGAACAACCTGGCCCAATAGGATACCTCGCCTGGAGCAGGCCGCGCCCGGCGGTAGGCGTAAACCAAATTGAAACGTGCGAGGGTGGTCAAGACAAGGAGGGAGAACCAGACTATCAACACCCACTGCTCAACCACACCCCACTGGACAAACACCAGGATGGCGGCATTGAGCTGCCCACCCAACATGCCCATGGGCAAGGCGGCAAACAGCAGCTTGACCTGCTCGTCCAGCAGTTGCTTCGAATCAGCACGGGAGGCAACGTCCGTTGTCATCATACGCCCATTACTCCCGCCATGCCGGGCGTGGCGGTATAGAGATAGTAAACCACGGCTGACCCCACCCTACGATGAAACTCCAGCGGCAACAACTGGCTTCACCAAAAATTTAGTTATTGCATCAAAGTATAGACGGCCGCCGGACAGTTGCCTGGAACACTTTTCGATAACCGGGTCCGGTCTGAATGGCACTTACTTAAAGGCTATATGGCGTATTGCCGTCATGACGAGATCGCGTTTTTGCGCTGGCGGTCATCCCCGCTGACGGGTAATACCGTCTGGGTCCCCTGGGCAGGGCGGATAACGGCGGTAAAAATATCGGTGAATGACAGCCTTTGTAGGGTGGGCGATGCCCACCCTACAGGTGCGAGGCCTTAAGTAAGTGTCATTCGGGTCCGGCCTATTTCTTTTTCGCGGCGGCGATGCGCATACGCAGGGCGTTGAGTTTGATAAAGCCCTCCGCGTCTTTCTGATTGTAGGCCCCGGCGTCGTCCTCGAAGGTGGCGATGCGCATGTCGAACAGGCTGTCGGTGTCGGATTTGCGGCCGACCACCGTCACATTACCCTTGTAGAGCTTGAGGCGCACCACTCCGTTGACCGTCGCCTGGGAGGCGTCGATCAGAGTCTGCAGCATGCGTCGTTCCGGGCTCCACCAGTAGCCGTTGTAAATCATGCTGGCGTAGCGTGGCATGAGTTCGTCCTTAAGGTGTGCCACCTCGCGGTCGAGGGTGATGGATTCGATAGCGCGATGGCCTTTAAGCATGATGGTGCCACCCGGTGTTTCGTAGGCGCCGCGCGACTTCATGCCGACGTAGCGATTCTCGACGATATCGGCGCGACCGATGCCATTGGCGCCACCGACCTTATTAAGCGCGGCCAGCAGCGTCGCCGGGCTCATGGACTGGCCGTCGAGGGCGGTGATATCGCCCTTCGCATACGTCAGCTCAATATACGTCGCCTTGTCCGGCGCCTTTTCCGGCGCCACCGACCAGCGCCACATGTCCTCCTCCGGCTCGGCCCAGGGATCTTCGAGGATGTCGCCTTCGTAGGAGATGTGCAGCAGGTTGGCGTCCATGGAGTACGGCGACTTCTTGCCGCGTTTCATTTCCACCGGGATACCATGCTTCTCCGCATAGGCCAGCAGTTTTTCCCGCGAGGTCAGGTCCCACTCGCGCCAGGGTGCGATCACATGCACGTCGGGCTTGAGCGCATAGGCGCCGAGCTCGAAGCGCACCTGGTCGTTGCCCTTGCCGGTGGCACCGTGGGCCACGGCATCGGCGCCGGTCAGGTTGACGATGTCGATCATGCGCTTGGCGATGAGCGGGCGCGCGATGGACGTGCCCAGCAGATATTCACCTTCGTAGAGGGTGTTGGCGCGGAACATGGGGAAGACGAAATCGCGCACGAACTCTTCCTTGAGGTCGTCGATATGGATCTCCTTCACACCCATCTTCTGCGCCTTGGCGCGCGCCGGTTCCAGCTCCTCGCCCTGGCCGATGTCCGCGGTAAAGGTCACCACCTCGCAATCGTAGACATCCTGCAGCCATTTGAGGATGACGGAGGTATCGAGACCGCCGGAATAGGCGAGGACGACTTTGTTGATCTTTGGCATGATGCAAACCTCAAATGCTTGAACCGCCAACGTTGCCAAGATCGCATGATAAACCAGGCGGCCCTGGCGGTTAAAAATAGTTACTTAGCCAACGTAGGGTGGGCATCGCCCACCGGCTGCGCTTCGTTCATGACCGCTGGTGGGCAATGCCCACCCTACGCCTGCTTCCCTGCGAAAAAATCCTGCTGGGTGCGCTTGGCGTCCAGGCGGTGAAAAATTATTTTGCCACCTTCGCCGAGCGCCGCAACCGCTGCAGCAATCGCCGCGCCATCTCGCCGAACATTTCCGTCTGGGTCGGATGCGGGTGGATGGCGTTGGCCACCTGATCCAAGGTCATGTCACCGGCCACCATCATCACCGCCTCGCCGATCAGGGTATCGGCGTGGTCGGCAAGGAAATGCACCCCGACGATACGGTGGCTGGCCTTGTCGGCGACGATCTTGATCATGCCGTCGGTCTCGTCGTTGATCATCGCCTTGGCGTCGAGGTTCATGGGCATCTTAACTTCCACCGCATCGATGCCCTTGGCCTTGGCCTGTTCCAGGGACAGACCCACGAACGCCGCCTGCGGCCGGGTGAAGATCACGCCGCAGTCCTTGTCCTGGTTGTACTCGGCAGGTTCGCCCAAAATGGTCATGGCGGCCACACGCCCCTGATGGCCGGCGGTGTGCGCCAGCATCAGACCACCGTTGACGTCACCCACGGCGAAGATGTTGGGTACATTGGTGCGGCACGATTTGTCCACAGTGATGACACCGCGTTCGTTACTGGTAACGCCGGCCTTGGCGAGCAGCAACGGCGCTGTCACCGGGCGCTTGCCCGTGGCGACGATGACGTAGTCGCACTTGAAGTTGACGTTCTTGCCGTCGGCGCCGCTATAGCTCAACGTCATCATGCCTGGTTTGCCACTGATCTTGCTGATCTTGGCGTTGGACACCAGCTTTAAATTCTTCTGCTTCTTGTTGAGCAGGTCGGCCAGTGTCTTGGCGATCTCTGGCTCGACCTCAGCGAGTGGCCGGTCATGGGCTTCGAGCACGACGACCTGGGAGCCAAAGTCAGCGAAGATCTGCGCCATCTCCAGACCGATGGCGCCGGCGCCGATGATGCCGAGTTTCTTCGGCGGCGCCTTGAGGTTCCATACCGTATCCGAGGTCAGCACGCCCTTGGCATCGGCACCCGGGATCGGTGGCACCCAGGGCGGCGCGCCGGTGGCGATGACGCAGGCACCGAAGGTGATGGTCTGGCCTTTCTTGGCCGCTCCTGCGCCCGCGGCACTTGCGCGTCCCTGCGCATCGCCCACACCCGGTGCAGCGCGCACGTGCGGATCTTTCGTATTGCCCGAGGTGTCGACCACGATACTGTTGGCCGACTCGAAGCGAGCAAAACCCTGCTGCACGTCGATCTTCACCCCCTTGTCGGTATTGAGCGCCATCTCGCCGCGCGTCTCCAGCACGGCGCGCCGGGTCTTTTCCAGTTTCTTCCAATCGAGTTTTGCATTGGTCGTGCCCAACACACCGAGGTGCGCGTCGTGCGCACGGTCGCGTATACGATCGGCGCTGGCGCGCCAGGCCTTGGAGGGAATGCAGCCGCGCCATAAACATTCTCCGCCGGGGAGCGGGGCATCGTTGATCATGACAACCTTCATGCCGTGGGCCGCGAGATCACGCGCGCAGTCTTCGCCACCGGGGCCGCCGCCGATAATGGCGACGTCATAATCCCATTTGCCTGGCGTGATGGCCGGTCCGCCGATCCTGCCGGTGACCACCGTGCCGGGCATCGCGGCAGGTATCGCCACGCCCTTCAACCACGCCTCGGGGTTTTCCACCAGCGTTTTAAAGGCATTCAGAAACTTGGCCGCATCCGCGCCGTTGACGATACGATGGTCCGCGGTGATGGTGACCGGCACACCCAGCGGTCCCTTGGTGGCGATAGCGAAGATCGCCGAGGTGCCGGGGGAAGGAATCGCATCGAACAACGAAATCCCCAACATGCCCATATTGGAGATGGTGAAGGTCGGGTTGGAGTATTCCTGCGGCTTCAGGCGCTTGATGCGCGCGCGGTTGACCAGGTCCTTCCATTGTTCGCTCAAGGTTTTAAGGTCGTGGTTCACCACATCGCGCAGCACCGGTACCACCAGACCCATGCCTTCGGTCTCCACCGCCAGGCCGATGTCGATCTGCTCGCGCTCCAGGATGCGGTCTTCGTGCTGGTACACGGCGTTCACCCGCGGGAACTGCTTGATCGCCAGCGCCGCCGCCTTGGCAAACAGCACAGTGAGCGAATAACCCGCCTGCTTGGCCGCGGCCATGAGGCGCTCCGGCTGCATGATCACGCTGGCGCGGAACAGGGGCATGGACAAAGAATATTCCATGCTGTGGCTGACCGCTTTTTCCATGGCGTCCATGGGACGGCCGACACCGGGTACCTGGAAGACGCGTTTGGCCATGGCCGGCTGCGCCTGGGGTGCCATGACGTCGGCGGCGAGTACCGCGCCGCCGGGACCGGTGCCTTTGAGGCTGTTGATGTCGATACCGTGGGCGCCGGCCAGCTGGCGCGCATAGGGCGAGGCACGCCCGTTGCGCGGGCGCGGCGCCGGGCTGGCGCCATGGGGCATGGCGGGAATATGCGTCTTGGCCTTGTGCGTTCCGGACGGCTCGGAATAGGTCTCGACTGCGGCGACGGTTTCCACTGCGCGTGCCGTGGCCGCAACCTTCGCCTCACCGCCGCGTACCTCGCGGGTGCTCGCAACGATATAGGCGATGGGCTCGCCCACCTGCACCACGCTGTCGACGGGCACCAGCGGGCCGGACAAATAACCTTCGCGAAATACCTCCACGTCCATGATCGCCTTGTCGGTCTCCACCGTGGCCACCACGGTGCCGCGCTCGATCTTGTCGCCGACGTTGATCTCCCAGGAGACCAGCGTGCCTTCGGTCATGGTGTCGGAAAGCTTGGGCATCTTGACGGCCGTGCCGGCGGCCGGCGCCGGCGCGGCGGGCGCGGCCATGGACGGCTTGGCGGCAACCGGTGCGGACACCTTGGGTACGCTACTGGGCGTAGGCGTGGCACCGGCTTCGGCACCTTTGACTTTCGCCTTATCCGCCACCAGATAGGCAATGACCTCGCCCACCGCTACCGTCGTATCGGTGGCGATCAACGGGCCCGAGAGGTAACCCTCACGAAATACTTCCACGTCCATGATCGCCTTGTCGGTCTCCACCGTGGCGACCACGCTGCCGCGGGTGACGTGATCACCGATATGCTTTTCCCAGGTGACTACCGTGCCCTCGGTCATGGTGTCCGAGAGTTTGGGCATCTTAATCGCGTAGGCTTCAGCCATAGTCAAATCAGTTCCGGGTTGCGTGCTGCACGTTTCGTTTTGCGTTGCGCTTTACCCACGGTGCCGCGCAGGCGGCAGCCGTGGTCAAAATCGAAACGCCGATATCAGATTCTGCCCATCAACTTGAGCGCACCTTTGTACACATCCTCCACATTGGGGATGGCGGCGTGTTCCAGCACGGCGGCATAGGGCACCGGCACGTCGGCCGCGTGCACACGCACCGGCTGGGCGTCGAGGGCGAAGAAACAGTCTTCGATGACGATGGAGAT
>JAYUBZ010000293.1:0-4738 GCA_043740595.1 Gammaproteobacteria bacterium | reverse complement strand
TGGTCATTATCGACCTAGTCGACATGCTCGACAACGGTCCGGCGCAAAAGCTGTACACGCGACAGTTCTATGAGATGTTACGGCCACGTCTGCGGCCGGACGCCCTTGTCGCGATCCAGGGCATGGAGTTCTCGTTCGTGGACGACAAGGCGCACGCGGCGCTCGCGCGTACCCTGCGCAGCGTGTTCCCCGAGGTCCATAGTTATCGCGCGCATATTCCATCCTTCCTGTCGGCTTGGGGATTTATTCTCGCCTCAGATTGGTTCCGTCCCAGCGATTGGTCGGCGCAGGACATCGACCGGGCGATTCAAAACAAGCTCGGCTTGCACTGGCTGGATCACATCACGGGGGACTTTGTGCGCAGCAGTTTCAGTTTGTGCAAGGAAACCCTGTTCCTGTTATCGCAACCAGGACCGATACTGGAGGACGGTGTCGACTTTATTCCACCGCCCTACATTGAAGACGTTGAGCCCGTGTTCGTGCAATTTCCCATCCTCCCAGCCGAACACGATCGATGAACATTTCGGCGGAAATTCTGCGCTTCAATACAGACAATATTCTGCTGCGGCGTATCCGGTTTGTGGATAGCCGGCCGGACCATATCGATGTCGTTATGGAATTCGACGGTCAACAGCCGCACTATGCCATCAGTGAAACCGTGGATTTCGATGGTTTTCCGCCGGTCGCCACCGGTCCCGAACCAACGAACGAGTTGTATCTGGTGCTGTTGCTTGGCGGTTCAGCCACACCGTTCGATCTGCAGCGACGGGCGGAACAGTGGATGCTGAGACCAGAGTTGCCGGGCGCCCGTTCGACGGTGGAACTAGTGACACACGGCGATCGGATACTCTGGCGCCCCGGTCGCACGCTTGTTATCGGTGCGTCCGAGCGTTTTGAAGAACTGATGGCAGCGTTGGTGGATTTCTCCTTCCACGAGGGAGCGCTGCGCCGGCTGGAAAACGCCATCGAAACGGACTACCGGGCCGCCGCTCAGGACATCGCCCTAACCCATCAGGTGGACGAAGCGGCTATCGCCCGCTGGCCGCATGTCAATTCCATGATCCGGGCGGTGACCAGTTATCGCATGGCCTTCGTCCCCCTCGAAGCGCGTCTGGAAAAATCGTCCAATCAATTGACCGGACCCGCCCGTATACTAGTTTCGGAACTGGTTATGCAAACCGATGTGACGGATCGCCTGTCCCTGCTCGACGACAAACTGGAGGTGCTCGAAGACCTTTACGAATCGGCCAATGACCGGATCTCGGAGTACTCCTACTTTAAACGCGAATATCGCCTTGAGTGGGGAATACTCTTTGTCCTGGTACTGGAGGTGATCATCATGCTATGGGAAATATATTACCTTGCGCGACCGGGTATGGAATGACCCTCCCGCCGATCAAGCCCGGCCAAGGGAACAGCGCCGACCCAGAGTCCGTCCCGGTTGACACTGTGCGTGCCTGTGCGGGCCGGTCCTTGAGATTGCACACCGCGTAACACCTCTGCAAGCCCGGCTGAAGGCCATGCCACGACTCTTACAACCGCTCGACGGGTCGATATGATCTGAATATCCGATCATGCTTGCCCACACCCCGTGCTGAGACCCAGCCCAAGTCCGAACTTGGGCTGGCCGGCGGGGTCCTGTATGTTCCTAAGCTTTTGCAGCGACTTTTGGTACACTTGCGCGCAAATCAAGCAACCGGGTGACTTATCGTGGCGAATGCATCAACGGCCCGCGCGCAGCGGCTGGCCAAGCTCGAGCAACAACTACAAGACCGCATACTGATCCTGGATGGTGCCATGGGCACCATGATCCAGCGCTACAAGCTGGAGGAAAAGGATTATCGCGGGGTGCGGTTTGCCGAATATGCCCACGATCTAAAGGGCAACAATGACCTGTTGACCCTGACCCAACCACAGATCATCAGCGACATTCATCACGCCTATCTCGACGCCGGCGCGGATATCCTCGAGACCAACACCTTCAACTCCACCTCCATCGCCATGGCGGACTACCACATGGAGGACCTGGTGTATGAGTTAAACCGTGAGGGCGCGCGCCTGGCGCGCGCGGCGGCGGATGCGGCTGAAAAAAAACAACCGGCGCGACCGCGCTACATCGCTGGCGTACTCGGCCCCACCAATCGCACCGCCTCCATCTCGCCGGATGTGAACAATCCCGGTTTCCGTAACATCGGCTATGACGCCCTGGTCATCGCCTACACCGAGGCCATTCGCGGCCTGTTGGACGGCGGCGCCGATGTGCTGCTGGTGGAAACCGTGTTCGACACCCTGAACTGCAAGGCCGCCCTGTTCGCCATCGACCAGTACTTTGAAGATCACGGCGTGCGTGTGCCCATCATGATCTCCGGCACCATCACCGACGCCAGCGGCCGCACCCTGTCGGGACAGACCACCGAGGCCTTCTGGAACTCCCTGGCGCACGCACGACCCTTAAGCATCGGTCTCAACTGCGCCCTCGGCGCCGATCAGTTGCGCCAGTACGTGGAGGAGTTGTCGCGCGTCGCCAACGTGCACTTAAGCGCCCACCCCAACGCCGGCCTGCCCAACGAGTTCGGCGGCTACGACGAAACCCCGGAGACCATGGCGGTGCATATAAAGGAATGGGCGCAGAGCGCCTTCCTGAATATCGTCGGCGGCTGCTGTGGCACCAGCCCGGCACACATCAAGGCCATTGCCGAGGCCGTGGCGGACATCAAGCCGCGCAAACGCCCGGTGATCGAACCGCGGCTGCGCCTGGCCGGGTTGGAACCACTCAATGTCGGCCCGGATTCCGTGTTCGTCAACGTGGGCGAGCGCACCAACGTCACCGGCTCGGCGGTGTTCAAGAAACTCATCCTCAACAACGACTACGACAAGGCCCTGGACGTGGCGCGCCAGCAGGTGGTCAGCGGCGCGCAGATCATCGACGTCAACATGGACGAGGCCATGCTCGACGGTGAGGCCGCCATGGCGCGCTTCCTCAGCCTCATCGCCTCGGAGCCGGACATCTCACGTGTGCCGGTGATGATCGACTCATCCAAGTGGACAGTATTGGAATCGGGACTCAAGTGCGTGCAGGGCAAGCCGGTGGTGAACTCCATCAGCCTGAAAGAAGGCGAGGAAAAATTCATCCGCGAGGCGCGCCTGGTGCGACGCTATGGTGCGGCGGTCATCGTCATGGCCTTCGATGAAACCGGCCAGGCGGATACGCACCGGCGCAAGGTGGACATCTGCGCCCGCTCTTACAAGATACTCACCGAGCAGGTCGGCTTCGCGCCGCAGGATATTATTTTCGATCCGAATATCTTCGCCGTCGCCACCGGCATCGAGGAACACAACAACTACGCCGTGGACTTCATCGAGGCGACGCGGGAAATCAAGCGCGCCCTGCCCTACGCGCTGATCTCCGGCGGTGTGTCCAACGTGTCGTTCTCCTTCCGTGGCAACAACGGCGTGCGCGAGGCGATTCACTCGGTGTTTCTGTATCACGCCATCCAGGCGGGCATGGACATGGGCATCGTCAACGCCGGGCAGCTGGCGGTGTACCAGGACATCCCCAAGGACCTGCTGGACTGTGTCGAAGACGTGATCCTCAACCGGCGCGCCGATGCCACGGAGCGCCTGCTGGCGCTGGCGCCCAAGTACGCCGGCGAAGGCGGCAAGGTGACGGTGCAGGATCTTTCCTGGCGCGAGGCAACCGTGGCCGAGCGCATGACCCACGCCCTGGTGCACGGCATCGACGAATACGTCAATCAGGATACGGAAGAGGTGCGCCTGCTGTTCGACAAACCGATCCAGGTGATCGAAGGCCCCCTCATGGACGGCATGAACGTGGTGGGCGATCTGTTCGGCGCCGGCAAGATGTTCCTGCCGCAGGTGGTGAAGAGCGCGCGCGTGATGAAAAAGGCCGTGGCCTATCTGCTGCCCTACATCGAGGCGTCCAAGACCGCCGACAGCCGCGCCAACGGCAAGATCCTCATGGCCACGGTGAAGGGCGACGTGCACGATATCGGCAAGAACATCGTCGGCGTGGTGCTCGCCTGCAACAACTACGAGGTCATCGATCTCGGTGTCATGGTGCCCGCGAGCAAGATCCTGGAAGCCGCGCGCAGGGAAAACGTGGACATCATCGGCCTGTCCGGTCTCATCACCCCATCGCTGGATGAAATGGCGCACGTGGCCAAGGAGATGCAGCGCGAGGGCTTTACCATACCGCTGCTCATCGGCGGCGCCACCACCTCGCGCGTGCATACCGCTGTGAAGATCGCGCCGCATTACAAAGGCACAACGGTGTGGGTGAAGGACGCCTCGCGCGGCGTGGGTGTCGCCTCCAGCCTGTTGAGTGACGAGCTTAAGGCGGAGTTCGCGGCCAAGGTCCTAAGCGAATACGAGGAGGTACGGGCACGCCACGCGGGCAAGCAATCCAACGTGCGCATGTTGCCCCTGGCGGACGTGCGCGCCAACAAGAGCAAGATCGACTGGAGCGGTTACGTCCCGCCGACGCCGACCTTCCTCGGCATTAAGGCGTTGGATAACTACCCCCTGGACGAACTGGCGCGCTACATCGACTGGACACCGTTCTTCCAGACCTGGGAGCTGAGCGGTCGCTTCCCCGACATCCTCAAGGATGCGGTGGTGGGCGACGCCGCGACCAGGCTGTACGCCGATGCGCAGGAGATGTTGCAGCGCATTATTAAAGACAAGCTGCTCACGGCACGCGCCGTGATCGGCCTGTTCC
>JAYUBZ010000292.1:0-2522 GCA_043740595.1 Gammaproteobacteria bacterium | reverse complement strand
CGGGTCGGTGAAGATACCCATCCGACTCAAGTCGAATAACGGCGATTTCCTGATCAATGCCGCCCTTGCCGGGCATGGCATCGTCATGCAGCCCACCTTTTACGTCCATCAGGCCATCGCCAGCGGCACATTGATTCCCGTACTCACACAGATTCACTGGCCGGAGATCAGCGCCTACGCCCTCTATCCATCGACGCGTCATCTATCAACCCGCGTACGCGCCTTTGTGGATTTTGTCGCAGAACGTTTTGCCGGCACACCCTATTGGGATCGTGCCGCGGACACACCGGCTGAGCCGGTGTAAGAAAAGTGCGGCGGGTATAGCGCTACCAGGGAAGGTGGAGTGCGGCGACCTGCCGCCGCTTTCGCTAACGGCGGAGGCAGCCCCGCGCGCCAAGGACGGGGTGGTTGCGGTGAGCAGCGTGGTAATTTCCACCAGGCCACAACCAGACCCGATGGCAGACAGACGTGTTAAGACGGCCGCAGCACCGCCACCGGCGCGGGCCGGGCAGCACGTGTATAGGTGAAATCACCGACCCATTTGCCGGCACGATAGTCGATGCGCAACAGGTCCGGTACGAAACGCCGGCGCTCTGCCACCAGCGGGTAGTCGCTGGCCTCGGCGCCGTTGTCGATCGCATCGAAACTGCACGCCTTGGCGTAGCGTGCGGGCCGGAACCACACATTCAGCTGCGGCGTGACCGGGACCGCCCCGTCGACCGCCTCCTCGCGAAACCAGACGCGCTTGGCGATCATGCAACCGAAGATCAGTTGCACCTCGGCGAACAGTGGCGTGCTGCGCCGACTCAAGGCGCGTTCTGCCGGCGTGCTCAATTCCACGCGTACGGGCTTGCCGTGAAGAGTGATAGTGGTATTCACCGGATCTCCTTTTGCCTGCGAGTGGTAACAAGACGGGGAAACGCTGCCTACCCTCAATATAAGCCGAAATCATACAAAGAAACCAGTTATTCCCAATACCCCGCCCTACCAGGGGATAAACCGCCTTCCGCCAGACGGAATGCAGGGCGTCGCACGCCAGGACACCAGGCTTGCGCTATACCCCGCCTGCCTGTCCAAAGTGTGATGCATTTCACTGAATTGAAACGTCGACCGCGGCACGCTACCCCTCACGGATAAAACCGATGCGGGCGCTGAACAACCGGCAACAGCGGCTCTGCCCATACCGGATATCCGATTCCACAGAGGAGAACCCAGCATGACCGACTCCCATCCAAGTACTATCTATACAACCCACCCGTGCTTCGGCAACATCGTGCGCTACCAGGGCGACCTGCAGGATTACGGCTGCCAGCCGCGTCAGGGCACACCCACAGCCGCCTATGTCCGTTTTGTGCCGCGCGGGAAGGTGAGCCCACGCGAAGTCCTGCAAACCACCGATCCTTATATCCTGATCACGGAAGGCTATGATGGCGTCCTGACACCGGATATGTTCGCGGTCAGCGCAACCTTAACGGGGCTCACCACGCAACATGCGCCGGTGTGTACCGATCCATACTATCGCGATCACTTTGACCAGTTGATCCAACCCTTGATCGACAGTGGCCGTGCCCGCGTCATCGTGGATTTTCGCACGTCGAGTCAGCATGCGCCGCATTGGCCGTATGCGCTGCCGCCACAGGTCCTGCCGGCCCCCCTCCACGCGCGTTGATCCAATAACCGCAGGCCGACGTCCGGCAGGCAGATTGTGCGCTCCGGGAGAAATTACAAACAAGGGAAACATGCGTGGTCCATATGGCACTACCTTGGTTTTATCGCTGAGGGGTTATTCACCTCACTGTGCGTTTTATTTTCACGTCTGTACAATCCGCTTCCGTCTGGCCGCCGGGATTGCGCAAGATGAAAGACACCCGCCATGGCCACGCCGAACAAGAGTTTGGACCCCAGCGTGACGGAATACGGAAGCAAACCGGCGAATTTCGCATTCACCAACGGCAGGAGCAGCAGGAAATTGATTGCCCAGATGCATGCCAGTACACCGGAGGCGACGGCCAATGAAGCGGTCGGACCACGATGCTGCGTAAACGGCAACCAAACCAGTAGTGCATAGATCAACGCCACGAACACGGAAAGTACGAGATGTATCGCCACACCGATCTCTGGCGCAACGACCGTCTGCGCCAACCCGGACGACAGGCTGGCCGTCACCGCTCGCGCAACCACTACACTGCTCTGCCCGGCAAGAAAGGTGTAAAGCTGCACCCATATCATTTCCGCTAAGCCGCCGCTCAAGCCGGCTAGCAGAACCACTCTCAACAGCACGTTGGTATGATCGAAATACGAACTTGTTTTCATGAGACTCCTTAAGCCTGTAAGCGGCTGCCGTCAGGTTTTGGCTGTTTTCCTTGTTCAGACAAGGTGGCGGAAAGTTCCGCCATGTCAACTGCATGTTTGATACTACTTAGGGAAGCCCTGAACAAGTTGTCATTTCGAGCGCAGCGAGAAATCTGACATTGAGATAGTTCAGCGTCATCATGGTGTTGCTAGATTTCTCCCTTCGGTCG
>JAYUBZ010000291.1:0-4985 GCA_043740595.1 Gammaproteobacteria bacterium | reverse complement strand
GGCCGCTCGGCGCGCATGCTGTTCGAGGTACTGGGGGATATCTGGGTCATCACACGTAACCCCTACATCCAGGACGACCTGCTGGAGAACCGCAAGCGTCGCGCGCTCCTGGTGCAGGCCCTGCATCACCGCCTCGATCAAATCGAGAAACGCTCCAACGCCAATGCCCTCGCCCTCAAACTGACGCAACGCGCGCGCGCCGCTGTCGGTGACTTCGAGGCCTGGTTCCCGCAGCAGGAGGTGCTGCGCCGACGCGTGCGGCGCGCGTTGGCGCGGGTCACGCGCGCCGACAACATCGACTTCAGCGGACTGGCGCGGGTGTCCCACGTGACCGATGCCTCCGACTGGCGCGTTGAGTATCCCCTGGTGGTGGTCAACCCCGACACCGAAGCCGAGATGGCGCGGGTGGTCGGCGCCTGCCGCGAGCTCGGCCTGCCCGTCATTCCCCGCGGTGGCGGCACCGGCTATACCGGCGGGGCGGTGCCCATCCGTGCTGACTGCGTCATCATCAACACGGAAAAACTCGAGGCCCTGGGGCCGGTGACCCTGCGACGCCTGCCGGGGGTGGATCACGACGTCGCGACGATTCGCGCCGAGGCCGGCGTGGTGACCCAGCGCGTGTCGCAACGCGCCGAGGCCGGCGGCTATGTGTTCGCCGTGGACCCCACGTCGCAGGACGCCTCGTGCATCGGCGGCAATATCGCCATGAACGCCGGCGGCAAAAAGGCCGTGCTGTGGGGCACCACCCTGGACAACCTGGTGTCGTGGCGCATGGTGACGCCGGACGCCATGTGGCTTGAGGTCGAACGCCTCAATCACAATCTCGGCAAGATCCACGAACAGGAGACCGTCAGCTTTCGCCTGCAGCGCTACGCCGTGGACGGCCGCACACCCCTGGGCGAAGCGCAGGTGCTGAACCTCCCCGGCCGCAGTCTGCGCAAGGCCGGCCTCGGCAAGGACGTGACCGACAAATTTCTCGGCGGCCTGCCGGGCGTACAGAAAGAAGGTTGCGACGGCCTGATCACCTCGGCGGTGTTCGTGCTGCACCGCATGCCGGCCTTCATCCGCACCGTCTGTCTGGAATTCTTCGGCGCGGACCTGCGGCGCGCGGTGCCGGCCATCGTGGAAACAAAAAATTATCTCGACGCCCTGGAGTCGGTGCAGCTCGCCGGCATGGAACACCTGGATGAGCGCTACGTGCGCGCCGTCAAGTACTCCACCAAGGCGCCACGCAGCACCCTACCCAAGATGGTGTTGTTGATAGACATCGCCGGCGACGAGGAGGAAGCGGTGGCCGCCGCCGCCTCCGCCGTCGTGCGCCTGGCCAACGCGCGCGATGCCGAGGGCTTCATCGCGGTGAGTCCGGAGGCGCGACGCCGCTTCTGGCTGGATCGCGCACGCACCGCCGCCATCGCGGCACACACCAATGCCTTCAAGATCAACGAGGACGTGGTCATTCCTTTAGACCGTCTGGCGGACTACAACGATGGCATCGAACGCATCAACATCGAACTGTCCACGCGCAACAAATTGCACATGGTGGAGGCGCTGCAGGACTACCTGGCGGGCAGCCTGCCGGAGCTGAACAAAGTGGTCGCGGGCCAGGCGCCGGCGTTTGAACAGAGTGAGGAAAACCAGACCATACTGGAGGCGAAAAAATCCGCGGCGCTTGCGCATTTGCGCGCCGTCCATGCCCGCTGGACCGGCACGCTGGAACACCTGGATGACACAGCGGCGGATCACCTGCCCTTGCTGGATGAGGCGGTGCGCGCCGTTGTCGAACCGGGGGAAACCCTGTTCAGCCTGTTGCAACGGCGTGTCCTGCGCATCTCCTATCGCCAGCTGGTCGAACGCCACCTCAAGGAGATCTTTGTCGGCCAGGAGATGGAAGGGGTGCGCAACCACCTGGACACCATCCATGCGCGCATGCGTTCCGGCCGATTGTTCGTCGCCACCCACATGCACGCCGGCGACGGCAACGTGCACACCAACATCCCGGTCAACTCCAACGACTACAGCATGCTGCACGAGGCCGAGCGTGTGGTGGCGCGCATCATGCAGCTGGCCGAGTCGTTGGATGGCGTCATCTCCGGCGAGCACGGCATCGGCATTACCAAGATGCAGTTCCTCCACGCCGATACCGTCACGGCCTTCGCCGACTACAAACGCAAGGTGGACCCGACCAACTTGTTCAATCCGGGCAAACTCATGGCGGGCTCCGGCCTGCAGAATGCCTATACGCCGTCACTGAGACTAGTGGAACAAGAGGCCTTGATCCTGGAGGCCAGCGCCCTGGGGGAGCTCAACCACATGGTCAAGGACTGCCTGCGTTGCGGCAAGTGCAAGCCGGTGTGCAATACGCATATCCCACGCGCCAACCTGCTCTATTCCCCGCGCAATAAAATCCTCGCCACGGGCCTCATCATCGAGGCGTTTCTGTACGAGGAACAAACGCGGCGCGGCATCTCCATCCGCCACTTCGACGAGATGAACGACGTGGCGGATCACTGCACCGTCTGCCACAAGTGCCTCAGTCCATGCCCGGTGGACATCGACTTCGGCGATGTCTCCATCCGCATGCGCGCCATCCTCAAGGCGCGCGGCAAAAAAAGTTTCAGCATCGGCACCTGGGCGTCCATGGCGTTTCTCAACGTCACCGACCCCACCACCATCAAGCTCATGCGCAAGGGCATGATCCAGTGGGGTTACGCCGCGCAACGCCTGGCCTACCAGGTGGCCCGCGGCCTGCGCCTGGTGGACCGGCACAAAGTACCCGCCGCCAGCAGCGGCCAGACCGCGGTGGTGGCGCAGGTGATCAACTTCGTGCGCAAGCCCATGCCCGCCGGCCTGCCGGCGCAGACCACGCGCGCCATGCTCGGGTTGGAAGACAGCAAGGTGGTGCCGATCGTGCGCGACCCGGCCAAGGTCACGGAGGATTCCGACGCGGTATTTTATTTCCCCGGCTGCGGCTCGGAGCGGCTGTTCAGCCAGGTGGGCCTGGCAACCTTGGCCATGCTGTACGACGTGGGCACGCAGACTGTGTTACCGCCGGGCTATCTGTGCTGCGGCTATCCGCAGACCTCCGGTGGCGACGAGGAAAAGGGCAAGCAGATCTCCGTCAACAACCAGGTGCTGTTCCACCGCCTGGCGAATACGCTCAACTACCTCGACATCAAAACCGTTATCGTGTCCTGCGGTACCTGCATGGACCAGCTGCAGCAATACCAGTTCAACAAAATCTTCCCTGGCTGCCGCCTGCTGGACATCCACGAATACCTGATGGAAAAAGGCGTCAACCTGGAGGGCGTCAGCGGTGTGCAATACCTCTATCACGACCCGTGTCACACGCCGATGAAAACCTACAACCCGGTGCGCGTGGCCTCGGCCCTCATGGGACAGAACGTGACCCTGTCCGATCGCTGCTGCGGCGAGGCCGGCACCATGGCGATCTCGCGACCGGATATCGCCACCCAGTTGCGCTATCGTAAACAAGAGGAGTTACAACTCGGGGTGCAACAACTCACTGGCGAGAAACGCGCCGTGAATGGCAACGTGAAGATCCTTACCTCCTGCCCCGCCTGTCAGCAGGGCCTGTCACGCTACGCCGACGACACCGGACTCGAAACGGATTACATCGTGGTGGAGCTTGCCAACAAACGACTCGGGGAACACTGGCAGCGCGCCTTCATCGACAAGGCGCGCGCCGGCGGGATAGAGCAGGTATTGCTATAAAGAAACAGCGCTGAGATTTAATTACTTTCTTCCGCGAGTTGCCTGCCATCGGCATACAGACATCAGTCGACGTCCTGACCGGTGGACGATGCCCACCCTACCAAGGCTACTCCTTGAGACATTTTTCCAGATCCAGCATGCGCATGGCGCCGATGGCCGCTTCCCACGCGCCTTCATGACACAGGCCGCTGATAGCGGCGTTTTCATAACCGTTAAGCGCCGCGTCAATACAGGCACTGCGCACGACCTCCGCCATGCGAAGGGCCTCGATGTGCGTATCCTCGTCCATCACTCCTCCTTCGCCGGTGTCCGCCTATGCCTGACGATCGTCATTTGCAGGGCGGGTACCACCCACCGGGCAACATCATTGAAACCGCGCTCGCCGAGTGGAGCCATGCGCCCATGCACGGCAGGCAGCCAGGCCGCCGTAACTAATAATGGATCAGCCCTTCGAGATACAAGACTGCATGCCCCGCGATGCCGACCCGCTCACCCCGGGCTTCGCAAAATAGTTCTCCGCCGCGCAACGACAATTGCAGTGCGCGCAGCTTCGGCTTGCCCAGGCGTTGCGCCCAATAAGGAACCAGACTGGCGTGTACCGAGCCGGTCACCGGGTCTTCCGCGATACCGGCACGGGGCGCGAAAAAGCGCGAGACGAAATCCGCGTCCTGTCCCGGGGCGGTGGCACAGATGCCCAGGCAGTCGAGATGTGAGAGATGCTCCACCTCCGGCCGCAGCCCCGCGATCTGGTCCTGGCTGTCGAATACCGCAATATAGTCGCGGCCGAGCCAGACCTCTTTCGGCGTCGCCCCCAGGCCCTTTATCAGCGCACCCGGCGCGTCGACCCGCTGCAGCGTCCACGCGGGGAAGTCCATCGATATCAATTCGTCCTGGCGCACCACCGTGAGCTGCCCGCCCTGGGTCGTAAAAACGATGTTGTCGGCCTTGGGATCGATATACTTAAAAATCGCATAGGCACTCGCGAGGGTGGCGTGCCCGCACAAATCCACCTCCACCATGGGCGTGAACCAGCGCAGCGCATAGCTGCCGCGCTGACGCAGAAAGAACGCCGTCTCCGAAAGACCGTTCTCCGCCGCGATGGCCTGCAGGGCGTTATCGGGCAACCAGGCATCGAGCGCGCACACCCCAGCCGGATTACCGCCGGTTATGGAACGGGTAAAGGCGTTGATCTGGTAATAGGGTATTTTCATGGCACGTTTATCGGCTAGCGTTATTTTCGCGGCGGCGCATCC
>JAYUBZ010000290.1:0-3630 GCA_043740595.1 Gammaproteobacteria bacterium | reverse complement strand
TGCCTGGGTAAATCCTTACAAGATTATACTCTACGAAGCAGTGTCATGCTGCCGTCGAAACACTTGGCTGGGCCGTTGTCGTTTTCCAGCAATGACAGTATCGGTTTCATCAGAGATGGAAAGTACATCGAAACCTTCCGTTCTGACCTCTCTCGCCCCAACGGGGCGAGAGCACGAGCAAGTTGGTCTTGCTGCGCCTGCACGCCTTGGGTTTCAATCCTCTCTCGCCCCAACGGGGCGAGAGCACCACAACGACACAAGCGGAAGCAGAGGGGTTACATGTTTCAATCCTCTCTCGCCCCAACGGGGCGAGAGCACCGCAGTACAGCATCATCATGATACATCACACTAATTCGGCGTGCATACGCGAACCCTTCCGATCCGGAAAAGTGAAGAGCAGTAATATCAGGACAGCGATGCATTTTTATCATTTCCATCATTAAGTTACGCGGTGCGCGAACACCCCACCCTTGGAGCGGGTGCTACAGGTTCGCGGGCCTCAAATGACGAGAGGTCCTTTAAAGTCCGTGGCCCGAAACTTGCCGTATTCCTTGATGTTTTTCTCAAGCGGTTCCGTCAGCCGGTAGAGTCGAAGATTATCCTCTTCCTCGTTAATTTCCGCGAGTAGCTGGCGCTCGAGTTCTTCGTATTGCGCCAGGTTTACCTGGCATTCGAAAACCGATTTTTGCACGCGCTGGCCGTAACTTTGGCAGGTCTTGGCCACGCGTCGCAGGCGTTTTCTGCCGGCGCGGGTTTCGGTCGAGACATCGTAGCTGACGAGAATCAGCATGGCTATTTGATGAGGAAGGGCAGGTAGCCCTCCATCTCCCCGCGTATGGTACGCGCCATGAAGCGCGCCTGGAGGTTCGGTAACAATCCGATAGGTACTTTGCTGTCTATAAGTGGGTGATTGATTTCTTCCTGTTTGCGTTCCTGGTACGCGACGACAACGGTTTTTCGCGCCTCGTCCTGCAGATGCACGGCGCCGCCAGGCCGGTCCAGGAAATCCTTTTCAACAATCTGCCCGCGATTGACCAGCGTCAGAACAAGCCGGTCCGCCAGAATCGCGCGAAATTCCTCCATCAGGTCCAGGGCCAGCGCCGCCCGCCCCGGCCGCACGGCGTGCAGGAATCCGAGCTGCGGGTCGAGGCCAACGCTCTCCAGCGCGGAACGACAGTCGTTCATGACCATCGAGTACACAAACGAAAGCAGGGCATTGAATCGGTCACGCGGCGGCCGGCGCGAGCGCCCGTCCATGGTGAATGCACCGCGCGCGTCGGCGCGGATCATGTGATTGATTCCGGAAAAATAGGTTCTGGCGGCCTCGCCCTCGAGGCCGCGCACCGTGTCGAGATTCTCGGCCATAGGCAGGTTGCGGATTGACGCGGCGAGAGACTCGGCGGCGCGACTCAACTTGTCTTTGTCCGGATCGTTTGCCGCCTCGCGCGCTCCACGTAGCAAGACCTGGCGCGCGTTGCGCAGTTTGCCGGCGATAATAGCCTTGGCCACATCGAGCGCGAACCGCGCGTCGTCCGCGACGCGGAACTGCGCCTGGCGCAGGAGGATGTTGCCGCTGACCGGCCCCTCTACCCGTGCCTTGAAGCGCCCATTGCGATCGAGCAGCACTACGCTGCGCCCGTCCTCGGCGCAACGGCGCATGGCGCCGGGCGACATCATTACGTCACCGAAGCAGACTACGGAGCCGATGTGATGCAACGGGACTTGCAGCTTCTTTTCCCGGTCCACCTCAATGCGCAAGGTGTCGTTTTCCAGATGCACATAGGCATTGGGTGTCATGACGTACAACGTATTCAGAAGCTGATACATTTCCCCTCCTTGATGTAATTACCTTTTCACACCATTGGTTAGATGGGGTTCCCGGCCGCATGCGCCGTTTCCTGTTGAAGAAGAGCTTGAAATTCTGACGCCTATGTCTTACATTGTAAGACATGAATACGACTATCACGATACGCCTCGATAAAGACCTCGACCGCGAGCTGACCAAGCTTGCAAAGCGCACTGGCCGCTCGAAAAGCGATCTCGCCCGCGAGGCATTGCGCAAACAGCTCGCGATCCAGCGTTTCCGCGAACTGCGTCGCCGGGCCATGCCCTACGCCGAGGCGGCGGGCTATCTGACCGACGAGGATGTGTTCCGGGATGTTTCGTGAAGGTGTTTCTGGATACCAACGTTCTCATCAGTGCGCTCACCACCCGCGGCCTCTGTGCCGAACTGTTCGAAGGCGTTATCGGCGAACACGAGCTCCTTATTTGTGAACAAGTCTTGCAGGAGACTCAGCGCGTGCTCAGGGAAAAGTTCAGACTCCCTGAGCCGGTCATTGGGCGCTATCTTGGGTTGTTGCGGGCAGAGGGCCGGATCACCGAGACTGCCGATATCCCAACGATAAAAATCAAAGACCCTGACGACATACCGATCCTCGCTTGCGCTATCGCAGCGAATGCTGACGCATTCGTCACCGGCGACAAGGAACTTCTCGCGCTCGGCAAAGTGGGCAACATGCCGGTTATCGACCCACGCGGGTTCTGGGGTCTGCTCAAAGGCGGCATCGATGAGTAGTCGCATAGGTCCTTCTCTTTACAATGGGGCATCCGGATCGAACAGGCCGTCTCGCAGTCGGTGCAATTTGCCGGTAGCCGCCAGCGCCTCGGGCTGACAGATTTCCCGTAACGAACACTGCGGACAACGCTGATCGTTCACCGGCGGTGGCAGTACCTTTGAGCTGAGCAGGGCGCGGACCGCCGCCACCGTTTCCACCACCTGTTGCTTCAGGGCATCGGTAATCTCCACCTCATCGCGCTTGAAGGTGGCGGCGGAGATATCGAGCGCGGCGAGAAACTCCCCGATCGGCACGAATTCGCGTGCACGCAGCATGCGCTCGATCTTATAGAAGCGCTCGGTGCGGTCCACCCATGACCTCGCTGATCCTTGGTTATAGGTTTATCTGACAGGATCAGCGGCAAGATCGCAAGCGCTACTTAAGCATAACGCCATAAATAATGCCGCCTGGCTGTGGCAGTAGTAGATGTAGGCTGGGTATCGCCCACCAGACAGGGCCACGATAGGGCACGATGGTGGGCGGTGCCCACCCTACAAACTTTGGAATATGCCGCTGGGTTCAGAATGGCATCGGCGACCGGGTCATCGCCACGGACACGATATAAAAGAACACCAGTGTGGCTGCTATCCAGGCAGCGACGCGTACCGTTTTTGTCTTTCCCCGTTTCAGCGCCAGAGTACCCAGCACGATATAGGCCACCAGCCCCAGCACCTTGGCCGTGAGCCAGGCGTGGGTGCCGGGGTATTGCTGGATATTAATGGCCAGCAGGATGCCGCTAACCAGCAGCAGCGTATCAACGATATGCGGCAGCACCTTCACCCAGGTATTGTTCAGCAGGGGTGACGCGCGCAGCATCCAGACGCCGCGCAGGGTGAAGCCGCCGAGGGCGAGGATGACACAGGCGATGTGGAGGGTTTTGACTAGCATGGGAGGAGGACTCAATGGAAATTAGTTTTCGATGTTTTCTATCGCTGGTATTTTTAAGCGACGCCGCCGCGTTTTACGCGTCTTGAATAACTTGTTTCACGCAGCGGATTTCGGCAGACGCAACCCA
>JAYUBZ010000289.1:0-2149 GCA_043740595.1 Gammaproteobacteria bacterium | reverse complement strand
CCTTACGTGATCTACCTGTCACATCGTTTGCGCGATAAGTCTGAACTGCGCGCCACCTTCAGCGCCCTGTTCCTCCTCGACGGCGGCCTGCGCATCATCACTTTCATCATCGCCGGCCTGTTGCTGCAGGACGGCATCTTCATGGCCTTGCTCGGCGCGCTGCCCCTCATGGCGCTGGGCCTGTATGCCGGCCACCGGATACACATCGGGCTGTCATCGTCGCAGATGCAGCGCATTATCGGCGGCCTGCTCTTGATCAGCGGCACTTCATTGTTATGGAAGGCCTGGTCATAATCCACGAGCTCAAAACGTAGAGTGGGCATCGCCCACCACACGGGGCGTCGATAGGCGCCGCTGGTGGGCAATGCCCACCCTACAGGTGCAAAATTTTAAGTCTGTATCGTTCGGGTTCGAACCTGACGGCACGCCCACAACGTCAATTAACTGCTAAGATAGTGCAGGTTGCCGACAAAAGAAGAATACCGGCACACACTGCACCACCACGAGACTCAATGTCACTAAGGGGATAACGTCATGCAACCGTATATCTGGTGGTTTCTGCTGGCCTTGGGCGTGCTCGGTCTGGAAATGTTCACTGGCACGTTTTACATGCTGGTGTTCAGCATAGCGTTGAGCGCAGGTGGACTCATGGCCCTCGGCAAGTTTGATTTCACCGCACAGCTAATCGTCGCCGCCCTCATCGGCGTGGCGGGCACACTGCTGCTGCGCGCGTGGAAGACCGCGCACAGCCGTCAGGAAATCCCCGACAACCAAAACCTGGACATCGGACAGCGGGTGACGGTGGAGACCTGGCACGAGAACGGCAGCGCGCGCGTCGTCTACCGCGGTACCCAATGGGACGCGGAACTCGAATCCCCCGATACGCCACGCAATGCGCCGCTCTACATTAAGGACCGACAAGGTTCAGTTCTCATACTCAGCCAACACAAACCCGGTTAACCAGTAAACACCCAAGGGGACACCATGGAAATCGCACTTATCCTGCTCGCCGTCGCATTGATCTTTATCTTTAAGTCCATCAAGGTGGTACCACAACAGACCGCCTATGTGGTCGAACGCCTCGGGCGTTATCACGGCACCCTTGCCCCCGGCCTGAATATCGTTGTCCCCTTCGTCGATCGCCTTGCCTATCGGCACGAGCTCAAGGAAATCCCCCTGGATGTGCCGAGCCAGATCTGTATCACGCGCGACAATACCCAGCTGCAGGTGGACGGCATCCTTTACTTTCAGGTGACCGACCCCAAACTCGCGTCCTATGGTTCCAGCGACTACATCCTCGCCATCAGCCAGCTCGCCCAGACCACCCTGCGCTCGGTCATCGGCAAAATGGAGCTGGACAAAACCTTCGAGGAACGCGCCAGCATCAACCACACCGTGGTCGCGGCCCTCGACGAGGCCGCCGCCAACTGGGGCGTGAAGGTGCTGCGTTACGAGATCAAGGACCTGACGCCGCCCAAGGACATCCTGCACGCCATGCAGCAACAGATCACCGCCGAGCGCGAGAAGCGCGCCCTCATCGCCGCGTCGGAAGGCCGCAAGCAGGAACAGATCAACATCGCCACCGGCGAACGCGAGGCCTCGATCCAACGCTCCGAAGGCGAACGCCAGGCGGCCATCAACCGCGCCGAGGGTGAGGCCGGTGCCATCAAGACCGTGGCCGAAGCCACAGCGCTCGCCATCCAGAAAATCGCCAACGCCATCCAGTCGCCGGGCGGCATCGAAGCGATCAACCTGAAAGTCGCGGAGAAATACGTCGACGCCTTCGCCAACCTGGCGCAGGAAGGCAACACCCTCATCCTGCCGAGCAACCTGGCGGACCTGAGCGGTATGATCGCAACGGCGATGAGCGTGGTGAAGACCCAGAGCAAGGCGTCAAAATAAAACACTCTGAAGGCGGCAGCTATTTTTTGCGTGCGGAATAACGAACTGCTATTTTGAATCAATGAAAGTTAGCGAAGTGCTAAGGATGCTTAAAGATGATGGGTTGGCTCTCGTCTCGACACGTGGTAGTCACAGACAATTCAAACACTCATCAAAACCAGGCCGGGTAACTGTGGCAGGAAAACCTAGCGATGATCTTGCACCGGGAACGGTGAATAGCATTCTTAAGCAGTCAGAACTGAAAAAG
>JAYUBZ010000288.1:0-2820 GCA_043740595.1 Gammaproteobacteria bacterium | reverse complement strand
ATGACGATGCCGATGAGTCCCTTGGCCAGGGTGGCGAGGGCGGCGAAGGCGTAGAACGTCCACATCAGCCCGCGTCGCCGGGGTCCGGGGGCTGCGCGCGTGCCCAACAGGAAGGCGAGCAGGGCGGCGCTCAACAGGACCGAGACCGACATGTCCAGGGTGATGGCCCGGCCCATATAAAAATACAGCAGGCTGGTGGCGAGGACACTGGCGGCGAGCAGCCCGGTGCGCCGATTGAACAGTTGGCGGCCGGCGACGTAGGCAGTCACCACGCCGAACAACGCGAACAGCGCCGGCCACAGGCGCAACGCCCACTCATTCAACCCAAAGACGCGGATGGCGCTCGCTTGAGCCCAGTAGAACAGGGGCGGTTTCTCGAAGTACTTCACGCCATTGAGGCGCGGCGTGACATAGTCGCCGGTCACCACCATTTCCCGCGGGATCTCACTGTAACGTCCCTCGTCCGGATCCCACAGGGCGCGCTCACCGAGTCCATAGCCGAGGAGCGTGCCCACCACCATCAACAACAGCAGGATGTCCAATAGCCAGGTGGAGCGGGACGGGGCGGTGGTCTCAGGCATGTGTGGAGGTTCCGGGAGCGTGATGGTCTGCGTTAGAGCGGAGGAAGGGGGTCCGGTGCGTGGCGGGCGGAATAGTGTTTGCGATGACGATGGGCTGTCAACTGTTGCCGGCGGCGGCCTTGGGCAAGGACCGCACGTTGTCCCGGCCATCGGGAACGGAACGGATGGTGAATTCCATGCTGGCGAGATCGCCCAGGACATAGGTGGGCGGCGCACCGATGCCGGCCACCGTGCCCGGATCGATGAGCAGGGTCTCGCCACCTTTTATATTCGTGACGCGCTCGATATGCGCCCGGTGTTCGTGCCCATTGCACACCAGGTCGTAGTCGCCGGTGAGGGCCATGCCCTGGGCATAATGCGGGAAGTGCACCAGGAAGATCTTGCGGCCGTGCAGGCTGAAGGCGGCGTCCTGACCATAATAATTAACCAGGCTCCCAGGCTTATGCGCCAGGCGGCTCATGTGGTACAGGTCGCCGGTGTTGTTGCCGTGGATGACGTGGATAGGCAGGCCAAAGGGCGTGACCGCATGCAGGGTGCTGGGGGCCACCACATCGCCACAGTGCAGGATGGCCTGGGCGCCCTGGTGCTTGGCGTCGTCCACTGCCGCGGCGAGCAACTCGCGGTGGTCGTGGCTGTCGGACAGGATGCAGATTTTCATGGCGCGGATTTTACCTCAAAATGCCCTGGTTTTGCGGATTTTGTAACCTTAGGGCAGGAGAGTTCAGCGAGCAGCGTGCCAACCTGCTTGGAACCGGCGTTTCGGACAGTCACCCGCAAGCTGTACCGGCTCCCAGGGCAAAGGGTTCTACAACCCCAAACCCCCCGCCCACCCGACGTGGTTCCTTTCCCCCTGAAAGGGGGAAGGCCAGGATGGGGGTGCACGGCCCGAATAGCTCACCGTGCTGGATAAAACACATCCCTCATTCCAATCATCATTGATTCCCATGGCGTCGGATTTGCCTGCCCGGTGCCTGAAAAGTGGTTCTCCCTTTGTCGCGTCGTACGCAGCGTGACCTTATTGTGCAGCGAGCATGGATTGTCCGGTTGATCCCTGGTGGTGGTTACCCTGTTTATCTGGGACAGTCATTGACCATGACACCCCCATCCTAACCTTCCCCCTTTCAGGGGGAAGGGATTGCTTGGGTGGCTATTTTGGAAAGGGGCTGGGGTGCTATCCGGCGCAACAGGATAGTTGTGTGACATCCCGGCTGAAGGTCTGGGCGCAGAGCTTCAGGCCTTCCACCAGGGTGAGATAAGGGAAAAGCTGGTTCGCCAGGTCGTCCACGGTCATGCCCTGGCGGATGGCCAGGGCCGCCGTCTGTATGATTTCGCCGCCTTCCGCCGCCAGCACCTGGCAGCCCAGCAAACGCCCGCTGGCGGTGTCCGCCAGCAGCTGGATAAAGCCGCGGGTGTCGTGGTTGGCTAGGGCCCGTGGCACATTTTCCAAGGACAGGGTGCGGCGGGTGACGCTCAAGCCCTGCTGGATGGCCATGGCCTCGGTCAGTCCCACCGTGGCGACCTGGGGGTCGGTAAAGACCACCATGGGCAGGGTGGACAGGTCGAGGGTGGCATCACCACCGAGCATATTGCGCGCGGCGCGCGTGCCGGCCGCCGCCGCCACATACACCAGCTGCGGATACTGAGTGCAGTCGCCGGCGGCATAAATAGTCGTTACCGAGGTTCTGAGGTGCTCGTCCACGACGATGGCGCCGTGCGGGTCCGTGGCCACCCCGGCCCGCGCCAGTCCCAGGCCGTCGGTGTTCGGCCGGCGGCCCGTGGCCACCAGCAGGCGATCGCCCCGCAACTCACCCGCCGTGGTGTGCAGCACAAATTCCCCGTTTGCATGGGACACGGCGTGCGCCTGGGCGTGGCGGAGTATGCGCATGCCCTCGGCCTGCAACACTTCCTCCAGACCGTGACCGAGTTGCGCATCCTGCTTGGACAACAGGGTACTGCGCGCCAGTACTGTGACCGCGCTGCCGAGGCGGCGAAACGCCTGCGCCAGTTCCAAGGCCACCGCCGATGCGCCGAGCACCAGCAGGTGGTGCGGCGGTTGTTCCGCCAGCAAGGCCTCGGTGGAGGTCCAGTAAGGGGTGTCCGCCAGGCCCGTGATCGCCGGCAGCGCCGGGCGTGCGCCCACGGCCAGCAGGATACGGTCGGCCTGCACGGTTTGCTCTCCGCCGTCACGCAGGGCGACGATGAGACTATGGGCGTCTTGCAAACGCGCCTGGCCACGCAG
>JAYUBZ010000287.1:0-2268 GCA_043740595.1 Gammaproteobacteria bacterium | reverse complement strand
GTGAATTATCAGCAAACCCTGGTCACGCGCACACTAAGCCAGAAGCGCCAAGTCAGCAGCCGTTTGCAGTTGGCCCTGGCACTGAATCGACCGGAAGATCTGCCGCACGAACTGGCGCGCCCGACCCTGGCTGGCCTGGAGCGCGAGATTCCCGACGTCCAGACTTTATACGCAGAAGCGCTCACCCAGAATCCGACGTTGCTGGCATTGCGCCGCGAGACCGAGGCGACCCGCCAGGCGCTCGCCGCCGAGCGCGCTCGGCGTCGCCCGGTGTTGACGGCGGAAGGCGAAGCCGCCTGGTTTGAGCGGGAATTCAACTCGAGTAACGATCTGCGCGCCACGCTGAATTTGCGCATTCCCCTCTATCAGGGCGGCGAAGACAGCGCGGCCATCGCCGCCGGGTTGGCGCGGCTGCACGAGCAGGAGGCGCGTCAGGCGCGGGCCGAACTCGATTTACGCCAGACCGTGCTGGACTTGGTGCAGGCGGCGGAGACGCGCAAAGTTGAGCGGAAAGCGGCCCAGGTCAAGATCAGTTATCGCGATCTGTACCTGGATCGCAGTCGTGCGTTGTATGAGTTGGAGGTACGCACCGACCTGGGAGATGCCATGGCGCAGATGACCGCGGCGCAATGGGAGGCGGCGCAGGCGGAATACAGATTGGCCCTGGCCTGGGCCAAGATCGATGCCCTCACCGGTCATTTGCTCACCGACCAGCTGCCCGCCGGCCATCTGATGGAAACGAAGCCGCAGGAGAAATCACAATGAGACGTTGGCTGATGATTGCAGGTTATTTAGGCTTAGCGCTCACCGCACCCGCTGTCTGGGCGGTCGGTGCGGACGCGGTGGTGGAGTGGTCGCGGCGGGTGGAACTGAGTGTCCCGGTCCCCGGCGTCATCGCGCAGGTAAACGTCGATATCGGCGACCGGGTAAAGCGTAATCAGGTCCTGCTGGCCCTGGACGATGCCCCCTTCAAGGCCGCAGTGACCCAGGCGCAGGCGCTCCTGACACAACGCAAACTGGAGAGCAGCGAGGCCGAGCGTGACTTGAAACAAGCTCAGGCGCTGTACGA
The DNA here is from genome assembly GCA_043740595.1 of Gammaproteobacteria bacterium. GTDB lineage: Bacteria > Pseudomonadota > Gammaproteobacteria > Acidiferrobacterales > UBA6901 > JANNJF01. The sequence goes on along the minus strand of JAYUBZ010000287.1, from coordinate 1,199 downwards.
TCGTACGGTGTTGTCCACCGTGGATCTCGAAAACGCCAAAAGCAAACAGGCGCAGGCGGCGGCGGGCCAGCTGGCGGCCAGTGCCGCCCTCGACGAGGCGCGCTGGCGCCTGCGTGTCAGCGCCATCCGCGCGCCCTACGACGGCATCGTGATACAACGTCAGGCGCAACCGGCGCAGACCGTGGCGGCGGAGATCAAGCCCCAGACCCTGCTGGTCTTCGCCGCCGCGGACGAGTACATCGCACGGGCACGGCTACCGGCGGAGAGCATCGCCGGTATCGCTGCGGGTCAGGCCGCCAGCGTGACGCTAGCGGGGGAGAAATTTCCCGCCAAGGTGAAACGGGTCGGCCTCGAACCGGTGACGCACGCCGACCAGGCGAATCCGCAATACGAAGTGGAGTGGGTGTTTACCACATCGAAAGTTTTGCGCGCCGGCCAGCGCGTCACCATCGATATTCCCTGAGGCGCGTGTGACGTCGCCTTGCTGTATGCATTACGTAGTAGGAGGTCGGGTGCAGGGGGTGTTTTACCGCGCCTCGGCCTGTGAGGTGGCCAAGCGTCTCGGTCTTCGCGGCTGGGTGCGCAACCGGTCGGACGGCAGGGTCGAGGCGGTCGCCTGTGGCGATGTCGAGGGACTCATGCAGTTTGCCGCCTGGTTGCAGCGTGGGCCGGCGGAGGCCAGGGTGACGGAGGTGATGTCAGACGTGTGCGAGGACCCAGGCTGCGCGGAATTCAGCATCCGTCGTTGAGTGGCCGGGAAACAAGTCAGCAATCCACTCGCAGCGCGCGCGGCAATGTTGGAAAGGTGCCGCGTTTCCTTATGCTTTGTTGCCAGCGGTCTACTGCCGGAACCAAGTGGTGTTGAGTACCTTGTAGACCAGGGCCGGGTATAGTCGGCTGCCGCGGCTGCCGTTATAGCGCGCCAGGGCGAGCACGCGATTGCCTTTCTCCTTGTCCAGATAGAATTTCAGGATGGTGCAGCCATAGCGCAGGTTGGTGGTTTCGCGGAACAGGCTGTCTCCCGGGCGGCCGATTTCCTTCAACCAGAAAGGCATCACCTGCATCAACCCGAGCGCCCCGGCATGGGAGATGGCATAGGGGTTGAAGTTGCTCTCCACCTGGATCACCGACAACACCAGCTCCGGATCGAGCTGCGCACGGGTTGCCTCGGCGTGCACCTGTTTCAGCAGGTTGATGCG
>JAYUBZ010000286.1:0-5091 GCA_043740595.1 Gammaproteobacteria bacterium | reverse complement strand
ATTCCTGGTCATGCTTTCACAAACCCAGCCTGTTCAGCTCTGCCGCTGGTTCACTTTGCTCCCACATTTGTTCGAAGCGGCGCGCGAGTTGAACTGCTGCGTGGGTTGCGTGGATGCTGGCGATGCTGTCGGCGCGTTCGACATCCGGCTGATGGAAATACCCACTATGGTCTGCTACAACGAACAATTCCCGCAGTCCGCGATGGGTCTCGCCCACTTGCCGTAGGCGCACACAGTCCGGCAGTCGATGGGCGAGTTGTGCGAGGCGCGCATTATTCAGCAGGGTCTGGCGCGTATCCTCGACCAGTACCCGGAGTTGGTTGTCGCGTCGACGTGCAATGAACTCACCGGTCAGCGTTTCTACCTTGGCGGTGTTGAAATATCGGGCGTCAAGGAAGGGTGCGAAGAGCACGAGCTGGCGTTGTGCCTGCTGGAATACGCCGGCGATGGCGTCATGTATCTGCTCGCGTGTCTGCAGACGCTGATGTTCCGCGTCGGTTTGCGTGCTGGGTTCGTCTGGTTGGCTCATGATTTTAATTATAGCCCTGAGTCCCGCCTGATCCAGGCTGTGAGGCCGCAGGAGGGCGGCGGGCATGCGGGGGCAGCGTTGTGCCCCCCGGACCGTGGTTGATTAACGGTCGCGTCCACGTTCTGCTTGGGCCACGGCATTGCCGGTATAGGCGCCCGGTGTCAGCGCCAGCAGGGATTGTTTGGCGTGCTCAGGGATGTCGAGTCCGCGGATGAAGGCCTCAAGGGACTGACGGTTGATGCCGCTCTTGCCACGGGTCAGTGCCTTGAGCTTTTCGTACGGTTGCTCGACCCCGTAACGCCGCATCACCGTCTGGATGGGTTCGGCCAACACTTCCCAGTTGGCGTCGAGGTCGGCATCCAGGCGGGCGGCATTGATCTCGAGTTTGGTTATACCCTTCAGGCAGGATTCATAGGCCAGCAGGGAATAACCCAGGCCGACGCCGAGGTTGCGCAGCACGGTGGAGTCGCTCAGGTCGCGCTGCCAACGGCTCACGGGCAGCTTGGCGGCCAGGTGTTCGAACAGGGCATTGGCCAGGCCGAGGTTGCCCTCAGAGTTCTCGAAGTCGATAGGGTTGACCTTGTGCGGCATGGTGGAGGAACCGACTTCGCCGCTTTTGACCTTTTGTTTGAAATAGCCGAGGGAGATATAGCCCCACACATCACGGTCGAAATCGATCAGCACGGTATTGAAGCGCGCGATGGCATGAAACAGTTCGGCGATGTAGTCATGCGGTTCGATCTGGGTGGTGTACGGATTCCAAGCGAGCCCCAGGGCCTCGACGAAACCCTGCGCGGTTTTCTCCCAATCGATATCCGGATAGGCGCTTAAGTGGGCGTTGTAGTTGCCGACTGCACCGTTGATCTTGCCCAGTATCTCCACCGCTGCAACCTGTCGGCGCTGGCGGCGCAGGCGGTAAGCGACGTTGGCCATCTCCTTGCCCATGGTGCTGGGGGAGGCCGGCTGCCCATGGGTGCGCGCGAGCATGGGCTGGTGCGCATAGTCCAGCGCCATTTTCTCCATAACGGCGATGAGCGTGTCCATGGCGGGCAGCAGGATGTCCTGTCGGCCGGCCTGCAGCATCATCCCGTAGGCGAGATTGTTGATGTCCTCCGAGGTACAGGCGAAGTGGATGAACTCGGCCACCGCGGCGATCTCTCGATTGCCGCTGGTTTTTTCCTTGAGGAAATATTCCACCGCCTTCACGTCGTGATTGGTGGTGGCCTCGATCTCCTTGACGCGGCGCGCGTCCACCTCGGAAAAGTCGTTGACGATGCGCTCCAGCAGGGCGTGGGCCGCCGGCGAGAAGGGGGGTACTTCCTTGATCTGGGCGTGCCCCGCCAGCAGGTTCAGCCAGCGCACCTCCACGGTCACGCGTGCGTGTATCAGGCCGAACTCGCTGAACAGTGGCCGCAGGGAGGCTGTTTTTTCGCTGTAGCGACCGTCCAGGGGCGAGAGTGCGGTGAGCGCGGACAGTGCCAGGCGCTCGGGTGAGACAGAATCTTTCTTCATAGTGGCCAGTAGTCTCGTCAATGTTGCAAGCCTGGATCGATCGCCGGCGGGTGGGTGCGAACACGCGGGTTCGGTCGGTGACCGGAAGCTGGCCGGGCGGTAGTTTCCGCGGGGCACCGCTGCGCGGTGAGGTCAGCGGGCATTCTAGTAAGATTTCACTCGACGGGAAAGGGTGTCATTCATCGCGGCGGTCGCGGGCTCTGCCGCGACGATAGTGCCGCCGCCCAGGCAGACATCGCCCGCATAGAACACCACCGACTGCCCCGGTGTCACCGCGCGCTGCGGCGATGCAAAGTGCACGACCACTCTGCCGTCGGACGACGCCTGTACGTGGCAGTCCTGATCCTCCTGACGGTAACGGGTCTTGGCGCGGCAATCCAGGGGCAGCGACGGCGGGGTGTCCGTGGTCCAGTGGAGCTGGCCGGCGGTGAGGCCGATGCTGTAGAGGGCCGGATGATGCTCGCCCTGTTCCACGTAGAGGGTGTTGGACTGCAGGTCTTTGTCGACCACATACCAGGCCTCTCCGGGTCCGCCTATGCCTAAGCCCTGGCGCTGGCCGAGGGTGTGATACATGAGGCCATCGTGCCGGCCCTTGTGTGCACCTGCAAGCGTACGCATGTCCCCCGGTTGCGCCGGCAGATAACGCGCGAGAAATTCCTTGAAGTTGCGTTCGCCGATGAAGCAGATACCGGTGCTGTCTTTGCGTGCATAGTTGGGCAGCCCCGCGTCCTGGGCGATGCGGCGTACCTCCGGCTTGGTCAACTCAGCCAGGGGGAAGCGTGTGTAGCGTAATTCTTTTTGTCCCAGGGTATGCAGGAAATAACTCTGGTCCTTGTTCAGGTCGTGCGCCTTGCGCAACAGCGTGAGGCCATCGTGGGTGGCCAAGCGCGCATAGTGACCCGTAGCGATGGCGTCTGCCCCCAGGGCCAGGGCGTGCTCGAGGAACGCCTTGAACTTGATTTCCTTGTTGCAGAGTACATCCGGATTCGGTGTGCGTCCGGCCTTGAGTTCGTCCAGAAAATAACAGAATACCCGATCCCAGTATTCGCTGGAGAAGTTCATGGCATGCAGCGGTATGTCGAGGAGGGCGCAGAGCTGGCGCACCTCCTTGTAGTCCTCTTCCGCGGCGCAGTGGCCGTTGTCGTCATCCTCCTCCCAGTTCTTCATGAACAGGCCGGACACGCGGTAGCCCTGGCGCTGCAACAGCAGGGCGGCGACGGCGGAATCGACGCCACCGGACAGGCCGACGATGATGTGGGTATTGGAGGCAGGCATGGGGATAGTGTATCGCAGAAGCCGGCTCCGCGGGCTGTGTTCCGTTACAGCAACTCCCGCAGGCTGTTGAGGGAGTAGCGCACGCCGCTGAGATAATCGTCGATACAGCGCAACACTTGCGGGCTGCGGTGAGACGTTACCGTCTGGCGGATGGCCTCGGGGGTCATCCACACCGCGCGCAGGATACCGTGGTCCAACGGTCGCTCAGGCTCATGTCGTAGCAGGGTGCCTGTAAAAGCAAAACGCAGATAGGTCACCTGATTGCGCGGGCTGAGCCAGCGGTAGACGCCGAGCAGGGCCTCGGGCTGGAAGTGCCAGGCCGTCTCCTCCAGGGTTTCGCGCACCACCGCCTGCACCAGGGTTTCGTTTTCCTCCAGATGCCCGGCAGGCTGGTTGAGGGCGATGCCGTCATCCACCGCCTCTTCCACCATCAGGAAGCCGCCTTCGTGTTGAACGATGGCGGCCACGGTGACGTGCGGTGTCCAGATCATGGGTGGGTCCTCACTCGGTTATGTGGCGGTACGCCATGCCCCCGGTTGCAGCCCCTCCAGTGTCCAGGACCCGATGGCGTAGCGTATCAGTCGCAGTGTCGGATAGCCCACGGCCGCTGTCATGCGCCGTACCTGGCGGTTGCGGCCCTCGGTGAGGGTCAGCGCTATCCAGGCGGTGGGGATGTGCAGGCGTACGCGGATCGGTGGGTTGCGCGGCCAGAGGTTGGGTTCCTCCATGGAGCACGCCCCCGCGGGGCGGGTCTTGCGTCCCTCGATCACGACGCCCTGGCGCAGCGCTTTCAAGGCGACCTCGTCCGGGATGCCTTCGACCTGCACCCAGTATGTTTTGGGCATCTTGTGCTGTGGATCACTCAGGCGATGCTGCAGTGGTCCGTCGTCCGTGAGCAGTAGCAGGCCCTCGCTGTCCCGGTCCAGACGTCCCGCCGGATACACGCCGGGGAGGTTGATGTATTGCGCCAGCGTCTCGCGCTGCTCGGTGTCGGTGAACTTGGTCAGGACGTTATAAGGTTTGTTAAACAGGATCAGCATCGGCGAGCAATTCGGTATCGGCGTGGGAATAGGCGGGGGCACAGCTGCACAGGATGCGCAGGGGTAGCGTGTCGCGGTTTTCGACGCGGTGGGGTGAGCCGGGTGGAATGCAAACGGTATCGCCCACGGTAATGGGGAAGCGGTCATGGCCGAGGGTCATGAGGCCTTCGCCCGCCACGACGTAATAAATTTCCTCCGAGCGGTGATGCCGATGCAGGTGGGTGGCGCTGCCGGGGGCGATGGTGGCCTCTGCCAGGCTCTGCTTCGTATTGCCATGCAGCGTCGGGTGCATGAGCTCGCGGATTGTCGAGCCATCGCGGGTAAGGTAGGGCGTGATCGCGGAGTAAGCGGTTTTCATGCCCATAGATTACAGGACCCGGGCCCGGTGGTGTTAGAATCCGCGCCTCGTTTTGGTCCTGCGGAGAAGGTCATGGCTTACCAGAAGATAATCGTCCCGAGCGGCGAGAAGATCAGCGTCAACCGGGATTTTTCCCTCAACGTACCGGATCAGCCGATTATCCCCTTCATCGAGGGCGACGGCACCGGTGTGGATATTACGCCGGTGATGCGCAAGGTGGTGGACGCCGCCGTGGCCAAGGCCTACGGCGGCAAGCGGCGCATTGCCTGGATGGAGGTGTATGCGGGGGAGAAGGCCGTGGCGACTTACGGCGATAACGCCTGGCTGCCGGACGAAACCCTGGAGGCGGTCAAAGACTATGTCGTCTCCATCAAGGG
>JAYUBZ010000285.1:0-3342 GCA_043740595.1 Gammaproteobacteria bacterium | reverse complement strand
CCTGAGTTCGATGACTGGTGCTGGGTGGATTACTGGAGCCCCCTCGAACACATTGTTGAATTCAAGCGCAACGTCTATGCCCAGGCCCTGAAGGAACTTGCCCCTTTTTTATCGGTATAAAACCGCCCCTCCGGCGGACTGCCAGCGGCGCGTAATGCGGCTGCGTCGTCGCTGCCCGTCTTGTTCGCCATTCAATGGGTCTACCGCAAAGCCGCAACGTTGGCCGGCCAGCCGGATCATCTCGGCGTGAGCGCAGCGTTCATGGGACCCGTCACCTGGTCACAGCGTCATCCGCTGCTGGTGTCGCTCTTAGCACTACTGGTGTTGTTCGGGGGCTTGCTGGCCGTGGGCCGCTTGCCCATCAACCCACCGTCCTTCGACGGTTATTCCCAGATCCATGTGCGTGTGCATGATCCCGGCGTGCCCGCGGCCAGCATGGAGGAACGCGTCACCCAGCCGCTGGAGCAGGTGCTGGCGACCATCCCCGGGCTGGCTGATATCGAATCGGTATCGGCGATCGGCTCGTCCGAGGTGGTGATGTTTGTCGACGCCGCGCACAGCAGCGAGGTGGTCGAACGCGACGCGGCAGAGCGGTTGGCACAGGTGCGGGAAAAACTACCTGCGACCATCGATGCACCACAATTGACGCGATATACTGGTGTCGATCTGCCGGCGGCGGAGTTGCTGCTCGACTCTCCCACGCTGACCCTGGTGCAACTGAAAAAATGGGCGGAAGACAACCTGGTTCCGCAGTTCACTGACATACCGGGTTTCGCGCGTTACGAAATCGTCGGTGCACCCGCACGCGAAATCCAGGTTATCCCGGACCAGCGGCGGTTGGCGGCGTTGGGCTTGGCGCTGGAAGACGTGGTGAACGTGTTGCGTCGCTATAAAGCGCAAGCGGTTTCCCGCGGTCAGATCGATGTCACCCAGGCCAGCACACAGACAGTGGACGCCTTGACCTTGCGCCTTGCCAATGGCGACACCGTGGCCTTGTCCGATGTGGCGCGCGTGCAGGAAACGCTGACACAAGACGGCGCGCGCGTATATCGTGACGCTGAACCTGTGCTACGGCTGTTGCTCTACCGACAGCCGCGGGCAAGTACCTTCAGTGTGGCGGAGGCCTTCAAGGCGCGTCTGGCCTGGCTGCGGGCCAACACGCTGATTCCCCAGACGCTGCGGGTTTCGTTGTTGGCCAATCCGTTGATCAGTCTCAAACGCATGGGGCGCGGATTTCTCACCCTGTCCTTCTCGGTGTGGTTGCTGACGTTGGTGCTGATCGGCGTGTTGTATCGCCGCACGCGCGCGGTTTTGCTCGGCGCCGCGGCGGCGATCATCGGCCCCATGCTGGTGTTCACCTTCTATAAGCTGGCCGGCCTTGCGATTAACGCGCTGTCCCTGGGCGGCATGGTGATGGGTTATGCCTTTGTCTTGGGTTTACCCCTCATGACATTCGATATGCTGCGTCACCCGCCGCCGGGATTGGATATTATCGTCGCCCGACAGCGGGTGCAGCATCGATTGGTGTCGGTGCTGATGATGACCTTGCTGGTCCTGATGCCGGTAGGGTTATTTGGCGGACTGACTGGTCTGGTTTTTCAGGCGCTGGTCACGGGCCTGCTGGCGACGTTGATTGCCTCCGTCCTGGTCAGCTTGTTGTTGGTGCCGGCCTATGCCGGCCGGCCTGCGCCGCTCCAGGAAACGCCATGGGCCAGCGGCTACGCGCGGGCGCTGGCGCGTTTGCAGCGCGCGCCGCGCCTGCTGGTCACTCTCGTATTGTTGGCGTGGGTGGTGATCCCCGTTGGTTTTTATCATGCGCGGGATAATCTTCATTTTCTTCCGCCACTGGATAATGGCGAGGTCCAGCTGCGTATGACGCTGCCCGCTGGCCTGGGCCAGGAACGGGTTGGGCCGATGTTGCGGACCATCGAGGGCCTGGCGCGGCGCAACGGCAAGGTGGATAGCATACTCACGCAGATCGGAAGCAGCGGCCCCGAAGCCACAGTGGCTGCCAGCCAAAACGAAGTGGTGATGCGCATCGAGCTGCTGGCAGAGCCGCTGCGCCGGCGTAGTACTGCGGCGTGGAGTCGTGATCTCCAGCACTTACTGGAGGCCGCGCCGCTCGCGGGCATGGCGGTGCGTGTCATCGCCAACGACCCGCTTTCCGTCACGGCAGAGCGCTTTGAGGACCCAGTGATGCTCGCGGCGACGGGTGAGATATGTCTGCGTCTCTATGGTCCGGATCGGGCGAGGCTCGACGGGATCGGCGCGCGCATGCTCGCAAGCCTGACGGCGCAGCCCGGTCTGCAGGGCGCGCGTCTGGCGAGTGGCGGTGGTCAAATGGGCTGGGCTGTGCAACTCGATCCGGAGCGCACCGCGGACATGGAGTTTGATGACATCAGCATGGCGCGCGTGCTGCGTATTGCCCAGGGCGGCCTGCTGATCGGTAACGTGCCTGACGCCGGTCGGGAAGTCAGTTTACGTGTGTCCCTGCCGCCGTCATCCAGCGCTGATGAGCTGCCCCGTTTGTTGTTACGCGGAGAGACGGGCAATCTCGGCGCTGTGTATCTCAATGATGTTGCCTCCGGTCACAGGACCGATCTGACACAGAGACGCTGGCGTGAACAGCAGTTGCCGATGGTGGAGATACGCGCGACGCTGGCCGCTGACGCCTCTCCGGAGCGGGTGGTGCAGAACCTGCAGGCCTTGTTGCGGCAGAGTGCGCTGCCTCCCGGCTACCAGGGTGCACTATTGGGATTTGTCGACAGCATGCAGCAATCCCTCATGCATGTGCTGGTCTTGCTGGGTGTTTCCTTTATGTTGCTATCACTATTAGGTCTGCGGTTGCGTAGCGCGCGGGGTGTGTTGCTCATGCTGGCCAATGTGTTGTTGGCCTTTGCCGGTGTGGTGCTGGTTATCGTCTGGACCGGCCAGCCGTTGTCCTTGCCCATGGGCATGGGGGTCTTATTGCTGGTGGTTGTGGGCGCAGTGCCGCCACTATTGGTGGTGGACGCCCTGCGTTCAACCCACAGTGCCGCGAGTGAGTTCGACGTCGACGCGGCGCTGCGGATGGGACGGCCGATGCTGGTCTTCGGCGTCAGTGGCCTGCTCAGTCTGCTGCCCCTGGCCAGCGGCGTGGTCCCCGGATTCGAACTGTTGCAGCCCCTCGCACTGGTGTTGAGCGTGGGTTTGTGTTTCTCCTTGTTGGGGGCTTTATTCTTCATCCCTGTTTTGTATCCCAGAGGTCGGCGATAAATACCCCTCGTCGGGCGACGGCGGCGTATTACACCGTGGCGGGAATACTCCAGGCGTTGGCGGCGTCTTGCCTGTTACACGCCGACT
>JAYUBZ010000284.1:0-6711 GCA_043740595.1 Gammaproteobacteria bacterium | reverse complement strand
AACAAGATCGTCATTAAGTCGAGCTCCGGTCTGGACGAGAAGGAAATCGATCGTATGATCAAGGACGCCGAGGCGCATGCTGAGGAAGACCGCAAGGCGCACGAGCTGGTGGACGCGCGCAACCGCGGCGATGGCCTGATGCACAGCGTGCGCAAATCCATGAAGGAAGCGGGCGACAAGGTCGATGCGGCTGACAAGGAGAAGATCGAACTGGCCTTGAGCGAACTCGACGCTGCGCTAAAGAGCGATGACAAGGCCGGGATCGAGAGCAAGACCCAGGCCCTGACCGAGGCCAGCCACAAACTGGCCGAGCATATGTACGCCCAGGCGAGCGCCGGCGGTCAGGCGGAGGCGACGGCCGAAAGCAACAGTGAAGCCAGGCCTGAGTCGAACGACAATGTCGTCGATGCCGAGTTCGAGGAAGTGAAGGACAAGAAAAGCGGTAAATAACACTGTCCGTAGCGGGTTCGTCCCGCTCGGGCCCAGCGAGGCACTGTGGGAAATCCGTACGATAGCCCACGGTGCTTTTGTGTTTACTGTCCGGATGCAATACGTGGTGTGTCCTGGACAGCATCGCACGTAATAGAAAATAATTGTGCGAAACCGTCAGGGAAACGTTTTCGACATTCCATTCAGTTAAATCAAAAGCAGGCGGCAGTATGGCAAAGCGGGATTACTACGAAGTCCTCGGTGTGGCGCGCAATGCCCCCGAGGCGGAGATCAAGAAGGCATACCGTCGATTGGCGATGAAATATCATCCCGACCGGGCCGCCAAGGATGATAAGGGCGCCGAAGCCAAGTTCAAGGAGGCGAACGCGGCCTATGAAGTCCTGACCGATGCGCAAAAGCGCGCCGCTTACGACCAGTTTGGTCACGCGGGCGTCGACCCCAGTATGGCCGCGGGCGCGCGTGCCGGTGGGTTTCAGGGTGCCGGGGGCGGCAGTTTCGCCGATATTTTCGGCGATGTGTTTGGCGACATCTTCAGCGGCGCGGGTGGGCGTGGGCGCGGTGGGGCCCAGGTCTTTCGCGGCGCCGATCTGCGTTACAACCTGGAGCTCGGCCTGGAGGAGGCGGTGCGCGGCACCGAAATGCGTATTCGTGTGCCGGCCCTCGAGGCCTGTGATACCTGCCATGGCACGGGCGCCAAACCCGGTACGTCGTCCAGTACCTGCGCCACCTGTGGCGGTCATGGCCAGGTGCGTATGCAGCAGGGTTTTTTCTCCATCCAGCAGACCTGCCCCAATTGCCACGGCAGCGGCAAGGTGATCACCTCCCCGTGCACCGAGTGTCACGGTCAGGGTCGGGTGAAGCACACCAAGACCCTGTCGGTGAAAGTGCCTGCGGGCGTGGACGAGGGTGATCAGATCCGGCTGGCAGGCGAAGGCGAGTTAGGTGGAAACGGCGGGCCGTCGGGTGATTTGTATGTACAGATACGCCTCAAGCCCCATGCCATCTTCAAACGCGAGGGCGATGATCTGCATTGCGAGATGCCCATCAGTTTCGCTATAGCGACCCTGGGTGGCGACGTTGAGGTCCCGACACTGGATGGCCGCGCCAGTCTCAAGATTCCCGCCGGTACGCAAACCAGCAAGGTCTTTCGCCTGCGTGCCAAGGGGGTCACCAACGTGCGCAATGGTCATGTCGGTGATCTCTACTGCCATACCAGTATCGAGACCCCGGTGAATCTGACCAAGCGCCAGAAGGAACTGCTGGAGGAATTTGCCGTGATCACGCGGGAAGGCGGCGCCCGCCACAGCCCGCGTGAACAGTCCTGGATGGACAAGCTCAAAAGTTTTCTCGGCTGAGGCGCTGCCACTCCTTGGGAATAAAGCCGGCGTTGCAGGCGTCTTTCTGAATCAATACTTTAGTAAATCTCAGAGTCTAAGGATACTTTATGCAACGATGGCTGAAGTTATCAGAATCGATCAGCATAGGTCGCCGCCGACTGCTTGGACGGTTGGCGGCGGTTGGCGGCGGTGTGGTACTGGCTGCCGAGGCGCGCGCGCAGGCGGCCACGCCTGTGCAGCCCGCTGTCAGGGAGAAGGGTTTGCGTTTTCCCGGGGATCCACCGGAGAATTTTGTCGTCTATCAGTTCAATAAAGCGGATGCCGGGTACCACCAGCACGTGATCTTCTCCGTCGGCGCCATGCTGCGGAAATACGGCGACAACATCAAAATCGTCGTGACCGCCTTTGGCCCGGGCATCCACATCTTGCTCAAGAAACCGCGCCGCCCGGTGTCTGCTGAGATACGCGAAAAGATCGTGAGCCTCAGTCAGTATGGGGTGGGGTTCCATGCCTGCGGCAACACCCTGACGGCCCTGGGACTGACAGACAAGGACGTTCTGCCTTTTGCCACGTATGTCGAGGTGGGTGCGGCAGACATCATGGAATTGCAGCAGAAAGGCTACGCTTATCTCAGCTGGTAGTGCCCCTGACGCGTTTATCCGCGTTGTTTTCCCAGTATTGTAGGGTGGGCATCGCCCACCACACGGGGCATCGATGGACGACCCTGGTGGGCGATGCACTGGAAACCGCTCCTGCGTTTGCCCAAGGGGCCTGGCGCCAGTACTTCCGCCATCTCGGCGCCTGTTCCCGACAGCGCTCTACCTCGCCCATCCATGGGCTCGCCCACCCTACGAATGCCTATCTCCGGTGGTTTTCCCGCGTATGTAAGGATTTCCATGGGTCAGTCGTCTAAGCTTTCAGCAGCGCACCCGAACCCAGCCGCCTGCGGCAGGTCGAATGGGCATGAGGCACACAACCACCCGGTGGCGCCAACGCGCACAACACGAGATCGACCATGCTGATAAAAAAACCCGCGGATATCCTGGCTTCAGAAATCACTGACCCAACCACTTACCAAGGCCGTCGCCGGTTTCTGTTGGGCAGCGTGGCTGCCCTGGCCACGGGCCTGGCCCTGCCTGGCATGGCAAGTACGCCACCGGTCAAGCGTTTCACCGATCTGCGCAAGAGTCCGCTGAGCGTGGCGGAAACGCCGAACAGTCTGCAGGACATCACCCACTACAATAATTTCTACGAGTTCGGTACCGACAAATATTCCCCCGCGACGGCGGCTCAATCTCTGCGCACCCGTCCCTGGACAGTGGCCGTGGAGGGTGAGGTGAAAAACCCCAAGACCTACGACATCGACACACTGATACACATGAGCCCGCTGGAAGAACGTATCTACCGGCTGCGTTGTGTCGAGGGCTGGTCCATGGTCATCCCCTGGGTGGGGTTTTCCCTCGGCGATCTCATCAAACACGTGCAACCGACGAGTCGCGCCAAGTATGTCGAATTCACCAGTTTGAATGATCCGCAGCAGATGCCGGGACAGCGTTCCCGGGTATTGCAGTGGCCGTACACCGAGGGCCTGCGGATGGACGAGGCCATGCATACCCTGACGCTGCTGACAGTCGGCCTGTATGGCGAAGTGCTGCCCAATCAAAATGGCGCACCGCTGCGCCTCGTGGTGCCATGGAAATACGGCTTCAAGAGCATCAAGTCGATCGTGCGCATCCGTTTTGTCGAGCAACAGCCGGTGTCTTCCTGGACGCGCGCCAATGCCGAAGAATATGGTTTTTATTCCAACGTGAACCCCGAGGTGGATCATCCACGCTGGAGTCAGGCGCGCGAGCGGCGTATCGGGGAATTCAGCAAACGCAAGACCCTGATGTTCAACGGCTACGCCGAGCAGGTGGCGCAACTCTATCGTGGTATGGATCTCAAGAAAAACTTTTGATAGTTAGGTGCCGGCCGCATGAAATGGTTTAAGCTCGCGTTGTTTCCGCTGTGTCTGGTGCCGTTGGCGTTACTGGCCGTGGACGGGTATCGGGACACGCTCGGCGCCAATCCCATCGAGGTCATCACCCATTCCACCGGCACCTGGACGCTGGTGTTTCTGCTCATCACCCTCGGCATCACGCCGCTGCGCCGGATCACGGGTGTCAACGCATTGATCAAGCTGCGGCGGATGTTGGGCTTGTTTGCCTTTTTTTACGCCTGCCTGCATTTCGTTACTTATTTCTGGCTCGACCAGTTCTTTGACTGGCCGGCCATCGTCAAGGACGTCATCAAGCGTCCGTTTATCACCGTGGGTTTTACGTCGTTCATGTTGCTGCTGCCGCTCGCGCTTACCTCCACCAACGCGATGATGAAAAGGCTGGGTGGCCGACGCTGGCAGTTGTTGCATCGACTGGTGTATGTGATCGCCATCGGCGGGGTGGTGCACTATCTTTGGCTGGTGAAGAAAGATCTCACCCAGCCGTTGATCTACGCCGCTGTATTAGGCCTGCTGCTGGGTTACCGGATCTTTTACCGCTGGCGATCATCCGCAGTGCGTGTCCCACCGCGTGCATTGTCGCCGCAGACGACGCAGGCCTGACGTCAGTCCCCCGCCGGTGTGAGCTGGAACTCCAGGACCTGGTCGGGTTGCGTCTGAGTCTCCGCAGTTATCAAAGTAAGCGCATTATCATTCTTTATTTTTAGAGGTTCCCTTATGTTTCAATCCTTGTTTCACCAAGTTACCAATGGACACCGTCGTGATCAAGCCGCGTTTGGTCAAGACTTCCTTCAGATGTGCCCACTATCTGCGGTTGGTAAAGAAAGACATCTGAAACCCCTTGATCAACCGCGGGGGTGCTGGCGTTGTTGCTGGGTTATCGTCTGTCGCGCGCCTCATCGTGGCCCCTATCCTGGCGCGTGGGGATACGGCGCGTCTCATCGCCGGAGCAGCGCGCGGCGCGAACTCAATCGCCCGCCGGTGTGATGCGGAACTCCAGGACCTTGTCCATCTGTGTCAGGCTTTCGGCCAGCTTGCGTGAGTCGTCGCGGTCCTTGCCGCGCACGGTCATCTGGTACTCAATATATTTACCTTCCTCGCGCATGCCGTAGCTCATGTTGGCCACGGTAAATCCGTGTTGGCCGATGAGCGCGCACAACTCCTGTTCGGTGGGCGCCTCTTTGCGCAGGAAGCGCACCTCCAGGTGTCCGTAGTAGAGCGCGGGCATGACCAGTTCGATCCAGCGGAATACCGACAGCGTGCCGAGGGTGAGGAAGGTGGCGACTGCCGCGGGAAAGTAAAAGCCGATGCCGATGAGGATGCCGATGGAGGCGGTCATCCAGATGGACGCGGCGGTGGTCAGTCCGCGCACCGTCAACCCCTCCTTGACGATCACCCCGGCGCCGAGAAAGCCGATGCCGGTCATGATGCCCTGGGCCAGGCGCGTGGGATCGATGCGCACGGTTTCTATGGGCACATTGGCGAATAACTGCCATTGGTAAACCGTGACCAGCATCAACAGGCTGGAGGATGTGCACACCAGCGTATGGGTGCGGAAGCCGGCGGGGCGGCCGTGGTAGGTGCGTTCCAGGCCGATCATGCCGCCGGCGATGACCGCCAGGCACAGGTGCAGCAGTATGGTTAAATATTCTTTTTCCATCGTTATTTTCCCAACCTTCATTTTGAGTGTGGTGCTGAAGTCGCGCGCCGGCCAGAACGCCGGTGTTAGCCACCCGTGAGCAAATCCTTTATCCTTTACCCACAAAGTATACGCGAGAGGATGGCTATGACTAGAATAGGAATTACCGGCGCGGCCGGACGCATGGGGCGCAATTTGATCGAGGCGTGTCAGTGGGGACAGGGGATGCAACTGGTCGCCGCTTTCGATCGTCCCGGCAGCCCGTCGATCGGCACCGATGCCGGTGAACTTTGCGGTCTGGGCAAGCTGGGTGTGCTGATCTCCGATGATCCGGTCAAGGCGCTGGCCAGCCTCGACGTGCTGGTGGATTTTACCCGCCCTGAGGCATCCCTGATCTACCTGGACGCGTGTCGCAAGGCGCGAAAGAAAATGGTCATCGGCACCACTGGCTTCGATACCGCCGGCAAACAGCGCATCGCCACCGCCGCGCAACAAACCGCCATTGTATTCGCGCCGAACATGAGTGTCGGCGTGAACCTGTGCTTCAAGCTGCTGGACATAGCCGCGCGGGTGATGGGCGACGAGGTGGATGTGGAGATCATCGAGGCGCATCACCGTCACAAAGTCGACGCCCCCTCGGGGACCGCGCTGCGCATGGGGGAGATCGTGGCGGCGGCGCTGGGGCGGGATTTCTCGACCTCCGCGGTGTACGCACGCCAAGGGGTGACCGGCGAGCGATCCCGTCAGACTATCGGCTTTGCCACGATTCGGGCCGGTGATATCGTGGGCGATCATACCGTGTTGTTCGCCGAGGAGGGCGAGCGGATCGAGATCTCACACAAGGCCAGTAGCCGCATGACCTTTGCCAAAGGCGCGCTGCGCGCAGCACAGTGGTTGGCGGAAAAAGAAACAGGCCTGTTTGACATGCAGGACGTGCTCGGTCTGCGGTAATAAAAAACGTTTCAGGGAAGAAAGGCCTACCTCGTTCGTGCTGTGGCTGCACGGACATCAGGTGGCGGTGTGGCGTGAGTGTATAGACTTCACGCCGGTGATGCGATCCGCGTCACGGGCATGAACACGGCAACCACCTGGCGCGATGCGTAAGTGATAATGGTCAACTTCTTTCCCTGCGCAACATCGAAACGCTATGTCTTGGGCAGGGCCGCCGTCTGTTCACTATTCCTTTCATGGGCCGTCGTGGGCGCGCCGGTGACTGCGGCAGAAGACCCGCCGCTGCTGTTCGGCGTCTTTCCCCGATCCAGCCCACAGATCATGGTGCGCAATTACAC